>CANQBT010000110.1 GCA_947589405.1 uncultured Clostridia bacterium
GTAGTCAAGACCTTCGTAAAGGAAGCAGACGAGCTTGAAAGGCTTACTATACTCAATGAAGAGCTTAAAAAAGCAGGAACAAATGCTCAAATATTTTCAGGCCTTATGGGTCCTGCCTCTACTCTTATCAACAGCCTGTGTTATGGTCTGATAGCCGTAACAGGCGCCATTATAGGCATAAGTCCGGGTGTTATAACAAGCTTCCTTATTTATTCCAAGCAGTTTGCCAGACCCTTTAATGAGCTGGCTATGCAATACAACACGCTGCTTTCGGCTATAGCAGGTGCCGAGAGAGTATTTCAGGTAATGGATCAGGAGCCTGAGCCTGCCGATGATAAGGACGCCGTTGTGCTGGACAAGGTAGAGGGACGTGTTGATTTCAAGGACGTATGCTTTGCCTATGAGGAAAACCACCCTATACTTAAGCATATAGACCTATATGCAGAGCCCGGTCAGACTATAGCCCTTGTAGGTCCTACAGGTGCCGGAAAGACGACCATAATAAATCTGCTCACCCGTTTCTATGATATTCAGCAAGGAGTTATTTCCATAGACGGAAAGGATATTACTCATCTTACAAGAGATTCTCTCAGAAGCTCTCTTGGCATAGTTTTGCAGGACACATATCTTTTCACAGGCACTATTATGGACAATATACGCTACGGCAGGCTTGATGCTTCAGACGCAGAGGTAAAGCAAGCGGCTATACTTTCACAAGCTCACGAGTTCATAAGACGTCTGCCTCAGGGCTATAACACCGAGCTTTCTGAGGACAACGATTCGCTTTCTCAGGGTCAGAAGCAGATGATCGCCATAGCAAGGACAATGCTTGCAGACCCTAAGATACTTATACTTGACGAAGCTACAAGCAATGTTGATACCAGGACCGAAATAAAGATACAAAAGGCCATGCTCAATCTTATGAAGGGCAAGACCAGCTTCGTAATAGCCCACAGACTTTCCACAATACGCAACGCAGATCTTATTGCGGTGCTTAAAGACGGAGAAATAGTTGAAAGAGGCAACCATAAGGAGCTTCTTGCGGCTAAGGGCTTCTATTATGAGCTTTATATGAATCAGTTCAGCAACGGTACGGAAGAGGCTGTATAAAAAGCTGTCGCCGCATTATGATCTGTGATCAAAACAGGCCTAATGCGGCGGCTTTTTGATTTATGGATATACAATAACATAAAATTTGTACCGGTCGAACTACTCTCATAAACAAAACTTCAACTCAAAGGCTCTTGTGCAGCAATGATCAGGTTGAAAAAATTTTATAAATATTGTATTATAAGGTATATAATTGTTTACATTACCGACAAAAAGGAGGAGCACTATGGCAGATCTATCCCCGAGCGCAGGACAGGCTCTTGCGATAAATATAAGAAACCGCAATGTGCTTGTAAGCGCTGCGGCAGGCTCAGGCAAGACATATGTGCTTGTTCAGAGGGTCATGTCTATGCTTAAGGACATAGACAGCAAAATAAATATTGATAATTTGCTTATCGTCACATTTACAAACAAGGCTGCGGCGGAAATGCGTGAAAGAATAGGAAAAGCCATAAGCGAAGCAATACGTGAGGAAGGACTCAGGCAGGAAAAGGACGAAAGACTTATGGCGCATCTCCAGAAGCAGCTCATACTTCTGAACAAGTCCTTTATCACAACTATAGACTCCTTTTGCTCAATGGTAGTCAAGAGGAATTTTCATATGGCGGATCTGGATCCTGATTTCAGGACCGTTACAGCCGAAGAAACCGCTCAGCTCAAAAAAGAAGTAATGGAAGAGCTTTTGGAAAAAAAATACAGCGAAGGCAATGAAGAATTTATTGCTCTTTCAGACTATTTTTCACCTCAGTATTCAGATGAAAAGCTTGAAGATTGCATTTATTCTCTGTACGATATTTCCTGTTCACAGCCCTATCCCTATAAATGGCTTGACGACTGCCGCAGAATGTATTCCGATACGGATAAAGGCATATATTCCGATGTTTGGGGTCAGCTTTTGAAGGATGAAGTACTTAAAAAGCTCAGTCAGGCTAAGGCAGTTTATGAAACGGCTCTTGGACTCTACATTAAAAGCGGCGGCGTGCACAAAGCCCTTGAAAGAGTGCTTATACATGCGGAAAACAGCGATAAAGTCATTATAGATACGCTTATTGATAAATGTGAAAACAGCATAAACGACGACTTTATCGAATATATATCCGAGATCAAGTTTGCCCGTTCGGCTGCCGACAAAAATTCTACGGTACCAAGAGAGATAGTGGAAGCGATCAATGCCCTCAGAGCCATATTTAAAAACATAATAGGCAAAATATATTCTGACCGTGATCCAAACGCTTCCCTTTTGCCCTATAACGAAGCTATGGCAAATCTTATAGAGCAAGCGCACGCTCCCGTTATGACTGAGCTTATAGATACGACATAAGAATTTTCACAAATGTTCTATGCCAAAAAGACAGAGGAACAGATAGCAGAATTCAGCGATATTGAGCATATGTGCCTTAATATACTGAGAAACGGCGACGGCAGCACGACCGACGCAGCAAAGGAGCTTCAGGAGCAATTTTATGAAATAATAATAGATGAATATCAGGACAGCAATTATCTTCAGGAGGAAATACTTACAGCTGTTTCCAAGCGTGAATCAGGTATAAACAATATGTTTATGGTAGGCGATATAAAGCAGGCAATATACCGCTTCAGAATGGCTACTCCCGAAATATTTGCAAATAAATATGAAAGCTACAGCACAAATGTAAATGAATACAATGTGCTTATACCCCTTTCGGAGAACTATCGTTCCAGAGCAAGTGTCCTGGATAGCTGTAATTTCCTGTTTTATCAGCTTATGAGCAAGGAGATCGGAGAGGTGGACTATGACAGCAAGGCGGCTCTTTATGCAAAAGCCCCTTACCCACCTACGGACAGCAGTAAATATGACGACAAAACGGAAATATATATAATAGACACAGCCTCAGACGATGATACGCCTCTTACAACCGGTCAATATTCTCCTGAGCTTACTGCATACAGAATTTCCGAAATGCTTAAATATCACAAGCTCTATAATATGCAGACAGGTAAATATGAAAAGCTGATGCCAAAGGACATCGCCATACTTCTAAAGGACAGAAACAATGCGGAAAGCTATGCCTCCGCCCTTATGTACAGAGGAATACCTGCCGTTACGGACAAAAAAGGCAGTTCACTTGTGAATACTCTTGAAGTCGGAACGGTCGTTGCCCTTTTAAATATAATTGACAATCCACTTCAGGATATATACTTATTGCAGGTGCTGACCTCCTGCATATATGATCTGGACAGTAACGAGCTTGCGGAAATAAGAATAAACTCAAACGAAAAACAGTTTTACAAAGCTGTAGTCAGCTATGCAGAAAGCTTTCATAACGCTCTTTCGCAAAAGCTTGACCTATTCCTCTCAGATATTGCCAAGCTCAGACAGTACAGTACAGACAATACGATCACAGCCCTTATTGAAAGGATATATGACCATAGTGATTACTATAACTGCTGCGGTATACTTGAAAACGGAGAGCTTCGTCAGGCAAATCTGAGAATTTTCAAGGAAATGGTATATGACTTTGAAAAAAAACAGGGCTTCAGTATCTCAAAGCTTTTAGACCATATAAACAGCGTTTCTCTTAAGCAGGCTTCTTCCGTGTCAGAGGGTGAAAATGCTGTCAGTATAATGACAATACATTCCAGCAAGGGACTTGAATTTCCCGTAGTATTTGTGCCTGAGCTTGACAAACGTTTTAACAAGAGGGATCTCAGCGAAGATCTCCTTATAGACAGAAGCTACGGCATAGCGGCAAGGCATTTTGACACGAAATACCGCACAAGAACAGCTTCCGTTCCGTATACCCTTCTTAAAACAAAGGGAACGAATGAGCTTTTGTCTGAGGAAATGCGTCTTTTATATGTTGCCTTTACAAGAGCAAAGGAAAAGCTTATACTTATGGGTTCTGTCACAAAGGCGGAAAAAAGGCTTTCTGAGTTTAAACATATGTGCGATGACAAAACGTCACTTCCTTCATGGCTGTTATTGGACAGTCAGAACAGAATGCTGTGGATACTTATGGCTCTTGCAAGGAAAGAAAGCTTTCCTTACGGCGACTCAATAAAAGAAAGGATCATAACTCCTTCCGAAATATACGATCTTTGTCTTAAGGATCCCGAAAAGGCACCTGAAATACTTACAGAGCCTGCTGAGGAAAATGATGAGCCGAAAAATGAACGGCTAATTGATAACCTAAGCTATGAATACGCCAATGCCGAGCTTCACAATATACCTTGTAAAATTTCCGTTTCCGAAATTAAAAGAATGCAGGCGGAGGAAGAGGATACATACTATTATTATAAAAAAATAAAGCCTATGGTTTCTAAAAGCGAAGGTAAAAAGAAAATAAGCGGAGCAGCAAAAGGCACAATATACCACAGCATTTTGGAGCATATGGACTTCAAAAGGATCAAAAACGACGAGGATATAAAAAGCCTTCTTGAATCTCTTTCAGACAGAGGTATTTTGTCACAGGAGGAAATAAGCTCCATTGATTTTTCAAAGCTTAGTCGTTTTATACATTCTCCTCTTTATAAGAGAATACAAAAATCAAATGAAATTTACAAAGAAGCGCCCTTTGTTATGAAAATAAATTCAAGGGAATATACAAGGACAGGTATGAAGCAAACACAGACATGATAGTACACGGCATAATAGATCTTTATTTCACAGAGGGTGAAGATATAGTGCTTGTGGACTACAAAACCGATCATGTCTATAAGCACGATACCTCAGCGCTTGTAAAAAAATACAGAATACAGCTTGAAATGTATAAAAAAGCAATAGAGCGCAGCACAGGCAAAAAAGTAAAGGAAGCGTTTATATATTCGCTGTATGAGGATAGTGAAATATTATGCATTTAAATTCAAAGCACCCGTTTTATTCGGCAAACGACTACTACAGAGAGCTTTTTGGAGAAAAGATAATAAAGCTGGCAATAGACGGCGGCTTTACATGCCCCAACAGAGACGGTACTCTCTCTGATAAGGGCTGCATATTTTGCAGCGGAAAGGGTTCGGGAGATTTTGCAGGTACCAAAAACACCTCTGTAACACGACAATATTATGAAATGAAGGAAAAAATGGCTAAAAAATGGGAGCACGGCAGGTACATAATGTATTTTCAGGCGTTTACAAATACATACGCTCCTCTTGACAGACTTGCCAAGCTTTACGAAGAGGCTCTTTCTCTTCCCGATGTCGTAGGAATATCCATAGCCACAAGACCGGACTGTATAACAGAAGAAACGGCTCGTTATCTGGCTGCTCTTTCGGAAAGAACATATGTATGCGTAGAGCTTGGGCTACAGACTTCAAATGAAAAAACTGCCCTTCTCATAAACAGGTGCTTTGAAAACAAAATATATGCAAATACAATGGACATGCTTAACAGCTATGGCATAGACACGGTCACTCATATTATATTGGGACTGCCCGACGAAGCCTTTGAAGATATGCTTTCATCGGTGAGATTTGCCGTTGACAGCGGTACCAAAGGATTGAAGCTTCAGCTTCTCCATATAATAAAAGGCACCGAGCTTTACAGCATGTATTTGGAAAAGCCCTTTCATATTATGACCTTTGAGGAATATGTAAATACCGTTGTCAGCATTATAGAACGACTTCCTTCTGATATTGTGATACACAGAATAACAGGAGACGGAAAAAAAGAAACACTTTTTGAACCGTTGTGGAGTCTTGACAAAAGACGAGTGCTCAATTCCATAGCAAAAGAATTTGTGAAAAAAGCCGGTTTTCAGGGTCATTTGCTTCTTAGCTAGACATATTACACAAAATATCAGTAAAATTTTCTATATAATATTATGTTTACTTATTCGCCAAAATAAAGTATAATAGTTAGAAATGCGACATTTTTGATAGAGAGGATATTTTTATGAAACAAAGCAGACTTGTGGCAGAAAATCGTCTTATTATACTTTATTTGCTGTATCAGATGGACATGCCTCTTTCATGGGCGCATCTCCACGACTTTGCAGTAAACGACTATATGGATTTCATAGATTTCCAGACATATATTACCGATATGACGGAAAACGGCATTCTTGAAACATATAGAGAAAACGACAACACATATTACACGCTTACGGAGGAAGGCGAAAAGACGGTCCATGTCTTTTTAAAGCTTTTGCCCGAATCCAAACGCAACAGTATTATAGCCTATGTACGCAAGTACAGGAAACAGATAAAAAAGGAATATGAAGTTTCTGCCAATTATTTTATGCACAGTAAGGACGAATATGTTGTAAAATGCTGTATTATAGAAAACGACCTTACCCTTATGGAGCTGAATGTAACTGTTGTTTCAAAAGAAATGGCAAAGCAGGTGCGTAAAAACTGGAAGGAAAATGTAACTGCCATATACGGCAATATACTCAGATCGCTCCTTGACGACAACGCTGCCAAAGAGCTTACAGATGACATAAGAAACAACCCGCCTAAGGCAGACTAAAAGGACTGTTTACTCAGTCCTTTTTGCGTGTCGATAAAATCGACACGTTGAAAGAAATGCTTTTTGGCATTTCTTTCAGTTAATCAAGGTAGGGACCAGCCGTGTTTTCTGTAATTTAGGCATAAATACCTAAATTACAGAAAAGTCCCTGTCCTCAGAGGGAGTGAATCCCTCTTGCGGATTAAAGTCTGCGACCTGGTTGCATGGCGAGCAGCATTACGCAGTAATGCGACCAGCGCTTTTTTGAAAG
>CANQBT010000111.1 GCA_947589405.1 uncultured Clostridia bacterium
GGACTTGAACCCGTACCCAGTAAACCCGGACAAGATCCTTAGTCTTGCGCGTATGCCAATTCCGCCACTGCTGCATATTATTATGTTCAAATTGTTCCGAACACAAGAAATATTTTACCATTAAGATAATAAAATGTCAAGAACTTTTTTCATTTTTTTACTCTGCGTCGACGCAATTTTGTTTTTCCTTACGATACATCACAATACCTGCTGCAAGAGCAGCCAATATAAAGAAAGCAGACACCAGCATACTTACGGGAAAAGCGCCTATTTTAAGCTGATCACTCCTCAATGATTCTATCCAGAAGCGTCCTGCGCCATAGCCTATACAATACATTACTGTAAGCTGACCTTCAAATTTTTTATGCTTCCTGCACATAAAAATAATGACAAGAAGAGCAATATTCCAAAGGCTTTCGTATAAAAAAGTGGGATGGACCTGTATATATTCCGAACCCCCATATGTAACTACAGGATATTCCACATTTCCCTGATACAAGGCTGTCTGACCCTTTACGGCAAGACCGCTTACGGTATCTGTGCGAAGAGCCATAGCAAACATATTGTCCGTATGTCCGCCAAAGGCTTCTCTGTTAAAGAAATTTCCCCATCTTCCGAATATCTGCCCTGTCAACAGACCCATTATACAAGTGTCCGTAAACTTCACAAAGCTTATTTTCTTTATTCTGACAAACACTATTGCCGTAATAAGTCCTCCCAGTATCCCGCCGTATATGGCAAGACCGCCTTCTCTTATTTTGAAAAAATCCAGAAGGCTGTCGCCATGAAATATGAGATAATAAGCTCTTGCGCCAACTATTCCCAATATTATAGCGGCAAAGGCAAAATCAGAATACATATCCTGATCCTGCCCTGTCCTTTTTGCCTCGTTAAGAGCAAGCATCACACCGCATATTGCGCCTACCGCAATAAAAATGCCGTACCAATATATATTTATTCCCATTATCGAAAATGCCACTCTGTCAATGCTTTCAATATTTATATTCAGATGCGGAAAATATATTTCGCCCATTTTCTATGCTCCTTCGCCGCTTACAACAGAAAGCGCCATGTTATCCCGACTATATTCTGTCATATGCTTCAAAATAATATCTACATCTATTTTATCATAATAATTGTAAATGTCCAGCATTTCTATATTTTTACTGAAGCAGTCCGCTGCAAATGAAGCAAAGGAATAAATATCCTGAGATTCAAATATCATCTTGGCTTTTTCCATATCTGCAAGGCGCCTTACATATTCGCTGTTTATGCCATATGTCATATATTTTTGCGTTTCGTCTGTTATTTTATCCGCAACGGCTCTGTAGCCTTCGCCCTCGCCTTTTATTATAGAAGCGCCAAAGTCGTTTCCCACAACGTTCTCAAAGCCAAAGGCGCTGTCCGCCAGCCTTCTTCTGACAAGCTCTTCTCTTAACTCAGAGCTTTTGGCAGTCAGCATATTCATAATAATATTTCCGACACAGGTCCTTTCTTCTGCCGGATATTTTGTGTTTTGTCTGAAGCCTATATTGTAAAGAGGTCTGTCCACAGATTTTTTTACGGAAATATTTTTCGGCTTAGCTTCTTCATTGTTATAGCATGCCCTTTCCACATTCCCTTTGTTCAGGTCAAGCTCCTTTTCCGCTTTTTCAAATACAGTCTTGCTCTCTATATCTCCTACTGCTATAAGGACGCAATTTTCACCTGTGTAAAAGCCTTCATAGCTTTCTTTAAGCATATTTTCCGTAATCTTCTCCACGCTTTCAACACTTCCGGCTATGCTTTCCCTGCATGGATCGTTTTTATACAGTCCCTTGAGAGTGTTGAAATGCATCTCCCAATAGGGATCGTCCTCATACATTTTTATCTCCTGTTCTATTATACCCTTTTCCTTTTTGATATTTTCGTCTGTAATATAAAGGCTGTTCACCATTTTAAAAAGAAGAGAAAGCCCTTTGTCAAAATTATCACAGCCTCTGAAATAATATGCCGTAGTCGTAAAATTGGTATAGGCGTTGGTATCTATACCAAGCTTTGTAAAGCTGTCAAAAAAATTTATGCTTTCATCTTCAAACATTTTATGCTCCAAAAAATGAGCTATACCATAGGGCTGTGCTATATCTCTGCCGTCCTTTTTAAAATTTATATCTCTTGAGCCATATCTGAAAGCCACCATAGCCAGCTTTTCTTTATAACCCTTTTTTGGCAGTACATAACACATTACGCCATTTTCAAGTCTTTTGCTTATAATATTTATCATATTGATCTCCATTCCGCCGCTTAAATGCCAACATAAATAAAAGTGTTGGCAACGGCTATTTTTTTATGTAAAATTAATATTTGACTTTCAATATATAATGAGATAAAATCAATGTAAAAAAAGTACACAGAAAGGAAATATATCTTAATGAATAAAAACGATACGGTAAACCCTGTTTTATTTTTGATCAGTTTGGCTGTGCTTTCATTTGTCAGATTGACAATATTGCATTTTTCTTCAAATATCAATATAATTTTATTTCTTTCCGCTAATGAAAACAATGCTCTTCTATCGGAAAGCTCCTTTGGTCTTACTGTTTTAAAGATAATCTCAGTAATAATCTTAGTTGTACTGGTAATATTATTCTGCCGTCAGAATTATAAACAATATAATGCCGATAGGAATCTTAAAGGTTTTATCATAATAATGCCATTTTGTGCTATTCCCTATATAGGCAATTTTCTGCTGGCAGCAATCATATTTATACTGATCGATGAAACAAAGAAGCTTCACTCAGTCAGCCCGCTAAAGAAGATATTTATTGTAAGACAGCTGTTTTTTATGATTGCAATTTGGATGTTCTTAATACTTAGCATAAATTTACTGAGAGGGAATTTTAAATATGCAGACGAAGAGCTTATCAGCAAGCTTGAACAAAGAATGGAAGCAACTGAAAGCTCTGCCGTATCCAATAACACCACAACTGCTGATTCCGAGAGCACAACCTCCGAAACCGTTTCTCAGACTACCACAGAAAAAGCACCTGATACAACAGCCAAAACCGATTCAGTCAATGGTCTAAAAGTGAAAACTGAGACAAAGCCTACATATCCTCAGCCGGAGGAAGTGATAATTCCGGGTGCGTCCACAAGTGTAAAGGGCATGGAAGAGGTCAAAAATTCAGTTAAGCAGACTGCCGATAAATACGGCGTATATCTATGCTACGTAGAAACAGAAACAGACGGAAGTTTATACATGGAAATATCATGTGAAAACTCAGAAACAGCTCAGAACGTAGCCAACGCCATAGGGCAGAATATAAAAGGTCTTGGATACGACAATGAATTGATGCTTGACTTTACAGATATAAATAAGGGTGAGGACGAACCTAACAGGGTACTGTGCAGCGCAGACATACACCCAGACGGAAGTATATATTTTTATTAATTTCATATAAAAGTAACGAAAATTATAAAAGCCTCCAAGCCTGCTTCAAAAATCGGTGTGGAGGCTTTTAGATCATAACGTTCAAGGTTTGGCACATAAATAGGTTTGCAAAGTTACTTCATTTATATTTCACGTTAACTCCTTAACATATACACAGTATCCAGTACGCAGCTGTCGAATATCCCTTCAATACTTCTGACCTTCTTTATTTCGTCTATGCCTTCGGATATATCCTGAGGACCGTCAAGTATTATCTGACCCAAGCTGTAGTCCATTATCATTTCAGCCTTGTCCTCTGCTGCATTAAAGGAATTAACAATAGCCGTCTTGGCTGTTTCAATATCCTTATCGTTTATATTATCAAAGGCATTTTCAACTATTTCCTCTACCTTTTCCTTATTTTTATCTTCAATACCTGCCTCTATTATCATTATTGACTTAAAGCGCAGGAGTTTACTTGATATATAGTAGCAAAGGCTTTCCTTTTCTCTTGCCTCCATAAAAAGCTCTGAGTTGGCGCTTCCGCCAAAAAGCTCGTTTGCCACAAGGGCTTTGTACCAATCGCTTCCCTTAGGGTCTATATTAAGTCTTATGCCCATTGCCAGCTTGCCCTGACTTATATCCATTTTTTCCTCTATTTCTTTTACACCCTCAGGGCTTGACAGATAGCTGTTGCCGTAAGGTCTGTTATTTCTTTCGGCAAAGGGAAGATACGTTCTCACATATTCCTCTACAGTACTGCTGTTTATTTTGCCTACAGACATAACGACCACATGTGAGTTATCCATTGCATATTCATAGGCTTCCTTTATATCCACGCTGTCTATATCCTCTATATATCCGTCTCCGCTTACGCCAAAGTCCTCATATGCGCACATGTTTTCAATACATTTTTCAACGGCGTATCTTCTTTTGTTGTTCAAAAGACCTTCTATATCCGCTCTCAGGTCCCTCTTCGCTTCATCGATATTGTTGAATATAGGCTCAAACAATATATTCCCTGCCAGCTCAAATGCCTCCTCTGCAAATTCGGGCAGCGTTGAGAAATAAAGCTGTATAATATGCTCCTCTCCCTTTTTCATTATGCTGCATTCCATTATTGTCCGTATCTCTTCAAGCCTTACGGCTATTTCCCTTTCCGTAATATACTTGTTGCACCCTTTCATAAGTATTTTGGAAACAAGTGCGTTTGATGTTGCTCTCTCCCTCTTGAGAGGAAGCTCCAGTAATATACAGAAATCCGATGTGTCGAATTTCTCCGTTTCCTCTGTGTATAGGGCTACGCCCTCTTTGATGTCTGTTTTTTTCATTTTGCACCTCATGTTGTTATATAGTTATGTTTGCGAAACTCACATATTCTTTCTCATATTCTTCAATGCGCTTTTTTCCAGTCTGCTGACCTGAGCCTGACTTATGCCTATTTCCTCCGAGACCTCCATTTGTGTCTTTCCCTTGAAAAATCTCAGATCTATAATATGTCTTTCCCTCTCGTTCAGATTTTTAAGGGCTTCCTTAAGTGAAATATTTTCAAGCCAGCTTGCGTCGCTGTTTTTGTCATCGCTTACCTGATCCATTACGTAAAGGGCATCTGTGCCGTCGTGATATATAGGTTCAAAAAGGGATATTGGATCCTGTATCGCTTCCAGAGCAAATACCACCTCTTCCTTTTCAACGCCTATTTCCTTAGCTATTTCCTCTACCGTAGGCTCCTTGTTTTTTTCATTTATAAGTCTTTCCTTAGCCTGAAGGGCTTTATAGGCTATATCTCTTGCAGAACGGCTTACCCTTATGGGATTGTAGTCCCTCAGATAACGCCTGACCTCTCCTATTATCATAGGCACGGCATAGGTCGAAAACTTAACGCCCCTTGAAGTATCGAAATTATTTATTGCCTTTATCAATCCGATACACCCTACCTGAAATATATCGTCTATGCTTTCTCCCCTGTTGTTAAAGCGCTGTATAACGCTTAACACAAGCCTTAAATTTCCATATATATATTTTGCCTTAGCTTCCTCGTCACCTTCCTTGAGCTTTTTAAAAAGCTCCTCCTTTTCCTCTGCGCTGAGTACAGGAAGCTTGCTTGTATTTACACCGCATATCTCCACCTTTGTAACAGCCATAGAAAATCCCTCCTATGTCTTTAGGTTTGCCCTGCTCTGTCAGAATATTCAAATAACCGTATACTAAAAAAACCCATTTTCTGTGAAAAGGGTCATTGTAAAAATAAAAAAAATATGACAAAAAATCCGTGACAAAGCCGAAAGCGTATTGAAAAATGTGTATTTAAGCAGGAAATGTGTGTATGTACCGGCTTTTCAACATTATTAAGACATTTGAAATGCGTTAACCTAAGGCGTCCCTTCTCCTCCTCTCTCTAACCTCCCCATTGCACCGAAAGATTTATCGGACGACCGTCAGGTCGGCTTTCGGCTTGCCGAAAGTGCTGATAGCCCGCAGGGCGTCGAAGGTTTGCATCGGAAAGTTATCCGACAAACCGCAGGTTTGCTTTTGCCTTTGGCAAAAGTGCTGAACCTTACGAAGGGGAGCCTAGATTGATGTTTCCCATAATTTTTTAGTTCGTTATAAATATTAATTTTTCAACATTATTAAGACCTTTGAAATGCGTTAACCTAAGGCGTCCCCTTCTCCTCCTCTCTCCAGCCTCCCCTAGCCCGCAGGGCGTCGGAGGGGAGGGGGACCATTTCAAACAGTTGTTTGAAATGGTGGAAGGGTCGTTCTAAGGCAATAAATATAGGGTCGTTCTAAAGCAATAAATGTTTTAATACTCCCCCACTAAAATTTATCATAAAAAAAATAACCACCCTCTATGGTAAAAATTACCATAGAGGGTGGCCATTTTATATATAACCACATCCTTTTTTAGCCGATATCAAATCTATACAAATCTTTAGCGATCAAATTTCCACAATGCTCATATCATCAATGAGATCGAGAATATTTCTCCGATTTTTCCTGTGACCTAGTCCGGAGAAAGCAGGCTATTTTTGTATATTACACCAAATTTCTCTGTTTCATCTAAATCATCTATTTCCTCTATTTCATCTATTTCAAATTTATTCAGAGCTTTGGCAAACAACGCAAACAGGCTTACTTCAGCATCGTTCATTTTTTTAATGGTTCTGAGAAGATTTTTTCTTAAATTTTGCGGATTACTTTTAATAAACAATTTGTCGGTACTCAGATCAAATTTTATCATCTCTTCCAATGTTATATTTAAATAATCTGCTAATTTGACCAAATTATCAATACTTGTTCCTCTTTGTC
>CANQBT010000112.1 GCA_947589405.1 uncultured Clostridia bacterium
AAAACTATAGGGAACGTCTAACTAGGCTCCCCTTCGTAAGGTTCAGCACTTTGCCTACGGCAAAGCCGACAGCTCTCCCAAGCCGTCCCTCTCTGAGGGAAGGTGTCAGCGTAAGCTGACGGAAGGGTGCAATACTCAATTGTCGCTGTCGGGCGGATAACTTCTTCCGCTGCAATGGAGCTGTCAGCCCAACCAAGAATTACAAGTTATGAACGGATTTGTATGGGCTGACTGAGAGGTCGAACATGCTTATATAAATAATTTTTTGCTTATGCTAGTATTATCATTTTTGCTTTAGAACGACCCTTCCACCATTTCAAACAATAGAAATTGTTTGAAATGGTCCCCCTCCCCTCCGACGCCCTGCGGGCTAGGGGAGGTTAGAGAGAGGAGGAAAAGGGGAAGTGGCAGCCCAATCATTTCGTTGAGTTGAGATTACGCCTGCGTTGGGCTGCCGATAGGGTCGATTCTACTAACATAAACAAAAATTTATTAATCAAATAAAAAATCAGTATGACAGCCCCTTATGCATTGCGTATATGAAAGGTGTGACTGAAATGAAACAGTCTGAAAGGCATATATTATTAATGAAAGCCTTATTTGGGAATGTTTAACTGCATATCCTTATAGCTGTTTCCCCATTTTTCCATTGAATCCAGTATGGGCTTCATTGTTTCACCCAGTTCGGAAAGTGCATATTCCACTCTTGGCGGTACTTCGGGGAAAACCGTTCTTGTTATTATACCGTCTTTTTCCATAGAGCGAAGGCTGTCTGTAAGCACCTTTTGGCTTATACCCTCAAGAGAACGTTGAAGCTCATTAAAGCGCCAGGCTCTTTGCCTGAGATTTCTCAATATCAATAATTTCCATTTACTGCCTATAAGCTGTACTGTTATTGCAACGGGACATTCGGGCATTTCTTCCTTTGTGAGCATATATACACCTCCATATATTACATCATTTTTGAATGTTATATTTAAATTATAATGTACTCTTTGACCTATGTCAATAGGGTTACTTTTTTGTTACTGCCTAATAAAAAAGTGCCTACTTGTTCGGCTGAAAAAAATTTCATATTATATAGTCAAGAGGATATATCCTCAAATTTTTTAAAGGAGGTAATATTATGGCACTTTCCGATCTGCACAGCTGGAATACCGGCAAGACCGAGCCTTCATCAGCATGTGGCTCTGCCTGCGGCGCAGGCGATGATAAGCCTGAGCAGAAGCCAACAGCATGTGGTTCTGCCTGTGGCGCAGGGGATAAATAATTGTTATGGGGCTGTGGCGTTGAAGTTTTGTTTAGCATAATATCGATATTAACGCAACAGCCCATATATCTGACAATAAGGAGAATTGATAATGAAGGAATATTTTGCTTTTCAATGGCATATTACAGACGACTGCGATCAGCGATGTAAACATTGTTATATATTTTCGGAAAACAATAAAAAGAATATAGAGTCAATGACATATGAGCAGATGGAGAATGTCGTAGACAACTGTGAGGATTTCTGTCAAGTATATGACAGAGCGCCTTATTTTTACTTAACAGGAGGAGATCCTATACTCAATGCTGATTTTTGGAGGCTTACAAAGCTGTTGAAAAGCAAAGCGATCCCCTTTACTGTATTAGGCAATCCTTTTCATCTGACAGATGAGGTATGCAAAAGGCTTAAGGCAGATGGCTGTGAAAAATACCAGCTTTCATTGGACGGAATGAGAAAGACCCACGATTGGTTCAGAAAGCCCGGCTCCTTTGATATTACCCTTGAAAAGATACCTGTTATTAAAAATGCAGGGATAAGAGCCGTTATTATGACAACGGTTTCAGGTATGAATATAAAAGAGATACCGAATATTATAGATACTGTTGTTGAACATGGTGCAGATGTATTTGCATTTGCCAGATATTGCCCTACAAGCAATGAAAAGGATATAGGCATAAGGGCAGACGAATACAGGGATCTGCTTGAGATATGTGATAAGAAATTCAAGAAATACAAGGCGGAAGGCTGTAGAACCTATTTTAATAAAAAGGATCATTTATGGACTCTGTATGAATACGAAACGGGAGAATTTAAGATACCGAATAACGCAGAGGAGGGTGTTATATACGGTGGCTGCAATTGCGGTAACTGTCATATAACAATACTTCCAAACGGCGATATATACGCTTGCCGCAGGGTACAAAACAGCAAGGTGTCCAATATATTCGAGGATAGGCTTGCTGATGTATGGGTATGTGAAATGGAAAGCTACAGAAATTACGATAAATTTAAAAAATGCTCAAAGTGTGAGCTTAAAGCATGGTGTAGAGGTTGTCCTGCCGTAGCAAAGGGCACAACAGGAGATTTTTACGGCCAAGACCCTCAATGCTGGAAGGAGATAGTATAATGGAATTATCGGAGCTTATTAAAAACAGACGTTCTGTAAGAAAATATACCGACAGGCAGATCCCAAGAAGGGCTATGGAAATAATCATAGAAGCAGGATTATGCGCTCCCAATGCAGGAGGCGGTCAGAGAAGTATTATCGTAGGCGTCCGTAACACGGAGCTGACAGAAAAAATAGGCATAATGAATATAGCGGACTTTGACAGAAGTACTTTGGCAGGCTCTTTTGTATCAAAGGAACAGCCCAGCATTATTGATGCTCCTGCCATGAAAAACGGTTTTTATGGTGCGCCTTCCGTATGTATAATTTTTTCTCAAAAGAATTTCTTGTATGGTATTCCCGACGCCTTCTGCTGTGCCGAAAATATGGTGCTTACGGCAACAGAGCTGGGTATATCCTCATGCATTGTGGCAAGAGGTGAGGAAACCTTTAAGAGTGAAGAGGGTATTGAAATTCTGAAAAAAATGAATATACCCGATAACTACATTGCACGATGTTTTGTAATATTGGGTTACTGTAATGGTGAATATCCTAAGCCTAAGCATATAAAAACCCAAAGAAAAATAATATTGGAGGAATTGTAATGAATGCCGAAACTTGCTTGAAAAAACTTGAATATGTAGGCGTACTTGCTTTTGCTACAGTTGATAGTGAAGGCGCTCCACAAATAAGAAACATAAGCGCTATACACTATGAGGACAATAAAATGTATTTCTTTACTGCAAAGGGAAAGAATTTTTGCAGAGAGCTAATGAATGACGGACGTGTTCAGGTGCTTGGATATACCAAATACAAAGAGATGATACGGCTTTCCGCAACAGCTGTGCCTTCTCCCGAAAGTGAACAACAGAAGTGGATAGATAAGATATTTGAGGAATATCCTTACTTATATAATTTATATCCCGATGACACAAGGCTTTTGGGCGGTATAGTATTTCAGATAACGAAGGCAGAGATAGAATATTTTGATCTTGGAGTTAATCCTATTTTCAGAGGAAGCTATACTATAGGAAATACAGAAATAAGATTCAAGGGCTTTGAAATTACAGAAAAATGCATTGCCTGCGGTAAATGTGATAAAAAGTGTCCTCAGCATTGCATTAAAGTCGGAAAGTGCTATAATATAGAACAGGAGCATTGTCTGCATTGCGGTATATGCTATGACATATGTCCGACTAAGGCTATAGAAAGGCGTGACTGAAATGAAGCAGTCTGAAAGGCGTATATTTTTAATAAAAAGGCTTATTGAAGAGCAGTCATACGGCATGGCAATACCTGAAGATGAAGAGAAGCAGCGCCTTCTACTTCGTTCTCTTATGAATGTACGTATGCCAAAGCCTATAGATAAGGAATTTCTAAGGATACAGGACGAATACCTGCAGGAAAGACTTGCCGAAAAAGGAATTACAAATGCAGATTTTTTAAAGCCCGTACAGGAGGATATTTATATATGGCAGGGGGATATTACCACGCTTAGATGCGATGCTGTTGTAAATGCTGCCAACAGTTCCATGACAGGCTGTTATTATCCATGTCATAAATGCATTGACAACTGCATACATACCTTTTCAGGCATACAGCTCAGGCTTGAATGTGCAGAGATAATGAAGAGTCAGGGCTTTGATGAGCCTACGGGCAGGGCTAAAATAACAAAAGCCTATAATCTGCCTTGCAAATATGTTCTGCATACTGTAGGTCCCATCATTACAGACAGACCTTCGGAAAATGACCGCAGGCTTCTTGTCTCCTGCTACAGCTCTTGTCTTGAGCTGGCGGAAAAGCACAATATAAGAAGCATTGCTTTCTGCTGCATATCCACAGGTGAATTTCATTTTCCAAATGACATGGCGGCAGAAACGGCAGTCGGTGCGGTAAAAGAATATAAACGCATAAGCAAAAGTAAAATAAAGGTGATATTCAATGTTTTCAAGGATAAAGACTATGAAATATACAACAAGCTTCTCGGAGAAGATAAACAGTATAAAAGAAAAGCTTGAAAATGCAGATGCAGTTGTAATAGGCGCAGGAGCAGGACTGTCTGCATCTGCGGGCTTTACATATGAAGGAGAACGCTTTTACGGATATTTTTCCGATTTTGGCAAAAAATACGGCTTTAAGGATATGTATACAGGGGGATTTTATCCCTATGAAACGTTGGAAGAGTACTGGGCATATTGGAGCAGATATATTTATATAAACAGATATATGCCTGCGCCGAAGCCGATATATGATCATTTGTTAAGTCTTATAAAGAATAAGGAGTATTTTGTGATAACGACCAATGTGGATCATTGCTTTCAAAAGGCGGGCTTTGACAAGGAGCGCCTTTTTTATACTCAGGGAGATTACGGGCTTTTTCAATGTTCCGAACCCTGTTCAAAGCTTACCTATGACAATGAGGAGATCATAAAACAAATGGTAAGAGAGCAGAAGGATATGAAAATACCCTCTGAGCTTGTGCCTAAATGTCCTGTATGCGGAAAGCCTATGACAATGAATCTGCGTGCAGACGACAGCTTTGTTGAGAACGAGGGCTGGCACAGGGCTGAACATAGATATGGAGATTTTTTAAATGAGCATAAGGACAGCAATATACTTTTTATTGAGCTGGGGGTTGGCTATAACACTCCCGGTATTATAAAGTATCCCTTTTGGCAGATGACAGCCCAATGGGAAAAGGCTTTTTATATATGCATTAACAAGGGGCAGGCAGGCGTCCCAGACGATATAAGGGAAAAATCTGTTTATATAAATGAGGATATAGGGTATATAGTGAAGGGATTGTTGACAAGCCCATGTAAATGATTTATAATATAAACAAAATACATTATAAATCCTATGCGTGAAAGGAAAAATACCATGTATACCGAAGAGATCTCTCCCGAATTGCTTGAAAAATTGCATAATGAAATGCCTGTGGCAGAGCTTACATTTTTTTCCGTATTGAATACGGTAGTAATGACGGCTATTATAATAATTCTTTTCATATTTATTACTAAAAGGCTTAAGTCCTTGACGGATATACCCATAGGTCTTATATATGCCTAATAGGTATAAGACTTCTCATGCCGTTTAAGCTGCGCAGAATGCACATTGTAAGCTCATATATAATATTGGAAACAGTACGGATAATTGTCGATTCTCCTGTGACTGTACCGAGAATGATCTTAGGGGGGGGGTAATATAAGCATAGTCAATATACTCTGTATCATATGGATAATAGGAGGGGCAATAAGCCTTTTACGCTATGCTTTAAAATACATTAGGCTGTGCCGCAGCATAAGAGATATACCCGACAATGAAAGGGCAATGGATATACTGAGTGAGCTTAAATGTGAACACGGCTTTGATTTCACCACAAGGGCGATAACAACGGAAAATATAAGCTATCCTGCGGAGTTTGGAATATTCGGACAGACAATATTCATAAACGACAGTACCTACAGCGATGAAGAGCTAAGGTACATACTCCTTCACGAGCTTATACATTTTCAAAACGGCTCCAACAGAATAAAGGTATTTATGAATATAGTATGCTGTATATACTGGTGGGACCCCTTTGCAAGGCTTTTTGCCAACCATATTGACGATATAATTGAAATGTATGTGGACAATGCCGTTGCAGGCTCTCTTGACAGTAAAGGAAAGCTTCGGTACATGTATTGTGTATTTAATGTATACAAGCATATAAACAAAAGCAATATAAATACAACATTTACAGAGTCTATGGCAGGTAAGGGCGGTAAAAATAAGCTTCTGGAAAGATTTAAAGCCATAACGGAAAATAAAAGGCTGAATATACCGGCATGTGTATTTTCAGGCGCATTGTTGTGTATATGTATACTGTTTTCATTATCGTTTTTATTTTATGCTGCGGGACAACCTTCTGTAGAAGATTATATAGGCGTACATATAGCTCTTACAGATGAAAACTCTTATATAGGGGAAAAAATCGGTGAAGAAGGCTTTTATGCCATATACTACGAAGGAAAGCCAATAATAGAGCATACAAACAGAAAGTCTTTGGAGATAATAAGGAAATTCAGCCGCATGAAACCTACGGACCCTGACATTCCTAATGATTATTTTGCCGAAAACGGAGCTGTCAATGAAAAATATATGGAAACTGTAATAAGTGACGATGGTGGTTACACATTTATATTTAAAAAATAACAGAAAATTTTGCAAATGCCGCTTAAACAGCGGCATTTCAGATTTTTTAAAACTTTTTTAAAACTTGTAAAAAAATTTATTAAAAACTATTGACAAAGTTTAACTGCTGTGGTATATTATACTTACAGTTAG
>CANQBT010000113.1 GCA_947589405.1 uncultured Clostridia bacterium
ATCACCTATGATGGAGCAGTATATGCAGGTCAAGGAAAAATATAAATATTGTCTGCTCTTTTACAGATTGGGCGATTTTTATGAGCTTTTTTATGACGATGCCATTATTGCTTCAAGGGAACTTGAGATCACGCTTACAGGAAAGGACTGCGGTCAGGAGGAAAGGGCGCCTATGTGCGGCGTTCCCTTCCATGCAGCAGACGGATATATTGCAAAGCTTATAGAGAAGGGCTACAAGGTAGCCATATGCGAGCAGACGGAAAATCCCAAGCAGGCTAAGGGTATAGTAAAGAGGGAGGTCATCAGAGTTGTGACTCCCGGTACCGTACTTGATACCAAAGTTCTTGATGAAAGCAGAAACAACTACATAATGTGCATATTTAAAAATGCAGAGGGATATGGAGTGGCTGTATGCGACGTATCTACAGGGGAATTTATGGTGACGGATTTTGGCAAGGATATGTCCTCTAAGGTAATAGATGAGATAGCCCGCTTTGATCCTGCGGAAATTATATGCAACGACGCTGTTGACCTGGATGAAAGAATAAACAGTATATTCAATAAAAAGCTTAACAGATACAGCGATTGGGCTTTTGATTATCAAAATGCAAATATATGTCTGTGCAATCATTTCAGTACTCTTAACCTTTCGGGCTTTGGTTTGGAGGGGGATAGGCTGAGCGTATGCGCTGCCGGAGCGCTTATGCAGTATCTTACGGAAACACAGATGAATAATCTTTCTCATATACTTAATGTTAAGAAATATTCATCAAGTAAGTATATGGTGCTTGACATAAGCTCAAGAAAGAATCTGGAGCTTACTGAGACCATAAGAAACAAATCAAAGAAGGGCACTCTTTTGTGGGTACTTGATAAGACAAAGACAGCTATGGGAGCAAGACTTCTGAGAAGCTGGATAGAGCAGCCCCTTATAGATATAGACGATATACAAAAAAGACTTGACGCTGTTGAAAAGCTTAAGGATAACGTTTTTGAACGTGAAGAAATAAAAGAAATACTCAATACCATTTATGATATTGAAAGGCTTATGGGAAAAGTAGTATATGCTGCGGCAAATGCAAAGGATCTTATAGCTTTGAGAGATTCCTTTGAATATCTTCCTTCGCTGAAAAATGTTATTTCAGCCCTTGATTGCAAATATATTAATGATATATACAACAGCTTTGACTGTCTTGAGGATATATATAAGCTTATAGATGACAGCATCAATCCCGAACCTCCATTCAGCGTCAGAGAAGGAAGGCTTATAAAAAAGGGATATAATGAAGAGGTCGACAAGCTAAACGAGGCAAAGGATAACGGAGCCGAATGGCTTAAGGCTCTTGAAGAGAAGGAGAAGGAAGAAACGGGCATAAAGGGACTCAGGATAAAGTTCAACAAGGTTTTTGGCTATTCTATAGAGGTGACCAATTCCTATAAGGACAGCGTTCCCGAGAGATATATAAGGAAACAGACTCTTGCCAATGCTGAAAGATTTATTACCCCTGAGCTTAAGGAAATAGAGGAAACTATTCTGGGCGCTGAGGAAAGGGTCGTGGCGCTGGAATATGAGCTGTTTTGCGATATACGGTCAAGAGTGGCATCAAATGTTGAGAGAATAAAGAAAACTGCCAAATATATTTCCATGCTTGACGCTATAATGTCATTGGGAGAAGCTGCCGACAAGAACGGCTATGTAAAGCCTGTTGTAAACAACAGCGGCATCATAAATATCAAAAACGGCAGACACCCTGTTGTTGAAAGACTCAGCAAGGAGGGCTTTATACCCAATGATACTTATTTAGACAAAGATGAAAATACTCTTTCAATAATTACGGGTCCCAATATGGCAGGCAAGTCTACATATATGCGTCAGACGGCTCTTATTGTGCTTATGGCTCAGTTTGGAAGCTTTATACCTGCCGAAAGCGGTGAAATAGGCATTACAGACAGGATATTTACGAGAGTAGGGGCTTCCGATGACCTTGCAACGGGTCAGTCAACATTTATGATAGAGATGGTAGAGGTTGCCAACATACTTAACAATGCAACAAAAAACAGCCTTCTTATACTTGACGAGATAGGCAGAGGTACGTCGACATTTGACGGACTGAGTATAGCATGGGCTGTGCTTGAATACATTGCAAATAAAATAGGCGCCAGGACGCTTTTTGCAACACATTATCACGAGCTTACAGAGCTTGAAGGCAAGGTACACGGAGTCAGGAACTATTGTGTAAGTGTAAAGGAACAGGGAGAAGATATTATTTTTCTCAGAAAGATCGTTCCCGGCGGTACTGACAGAAGCTACGGCGTTCATGTTGCAAAGCTGGCAGGAGTGCCACGTCAGGTCGTCAGGAGAGCCGACAAGATACTTTCGGCTCTGGGAACTACAGGAAATGCAGATCGCATTGTAGAGGAAGAGGGAGACTTTTCATATGACGAGGAGCCTTTTGAAGAAGAGATAATATTCCTTAATGAACTCAAAAAGGATTTCGGCTCTATAGATATTGACAATATAACTCCCCTTGATGCAATGAAAAAGCTTTACGATATTAAGGATAAGCTTCGTAAGCTGGCGGATTAGAGGTAATGATTATGGGTAGTATAAAGCTTCTGGAAAATAATTTGATAAATAAGATAGCTGCCGGTGAGGTAGTGGAAAGACCCGCTTCCGTTGTAAAGGAACTTATGGAAAATTCCATTGACGCAGGAGCAAAGTCTATAACTGTGGAAATAACGGGAGGAGGAATAGACTTTATCAAAATTACCGATAACGGAAGGGGAATACCTGAAGATGAGGTGAAAACCGCTTTTTTGCGCCATGCTACCAGCAAGCTTAGAAAAATAGAAGATCTGGACGATATTATGACGCTGGGCTTCAGAGGAGAAGCTCTTTCAAGCATAGCCGCTGTCGCTCAGGTGGAAATGGTCACAAGGACAGAGAACGAGGACACAGGCACAAGAATAGTGATAAACGGCGGGAAGGTGGAAAAGGAAGAGAAAACAGCTGCCAATACAGGCACGACCTTTACAGTCAGGAATATTTTCTACAATACTCCCGCAAGGCGTAAGTTTCTCAAAAAACCTGCTGCCGAAGGCGGCTATGTATCTGAAGCTGTGCAGAGGATAGCACTTGGACACCCTGATGTTGCCGTAAGATATATAAATAATGGCAATACGGTCATACAGACATCGGGAAATAATGATCTGAAATCTGCCGTACTCTATATATTCGGAAGGTCAATGGCAGGAGAAATGCTTGATGTAGACAGCAGTAAGTCGGGCTTTAGGCTGGAAGGTCTTGCGGCAAAGCCGGAGCTTTCCAGAGGAAACAGAAATTACGAATTTTTCTTTATAAACGGCAGATATATAAAAAGCTCTGTTGTATCGGAGGCTGTTGAAGATGCATATAAGGGAAGGCTTATGATAGGAAAATTTCCTGTTTTTATGCTCAATCTTATCGTTCCTGCCAATACTGTAGATGTCAATGTACACCCTACAAAGCTTGAGGTAAGATTTTCCGATGACGGTTTGATATACGATATTATATATAGTGCAGTTTCAAAGGCACTTAAGGATACAAATCTTATACCTAATGTTACATGGGACAGAGAAAAGAAAATAAAGGCTGAGCCTGTGAAGCAAATAAAGCTTGAGGATACTCAAGATCTTGTATATGACGCTTTGCCTATTGCGAAGGAAAAAGGGCTTGTGCTTGCCGACAGCGCAGGAGAAAAGAAAAAGGATCCTATAAGCAGAGCAATAGACATTCTCTACAGCGATATGGAAAATACCGAAAGCAAAGAGATAAAAATATTAAACGATACGCTTTCAGAAAACAAAAAAATAATTGAAGAAAGTAAAGGAAATAAGGAAAATAAAGAAAATAAAGATAAAAAGCCGTTTTTTAGAAACTACAGAATAGTAGGGCAGATATTTGGCACTTACTGGATAATAGAACAGGGGAACAGCATGTATCTTATAGATCAGCATGCCGCACATGAAAGGGCGCTTTATGAGGAGTTTATGGAAAGCTTTAAGAACTCGGTACCTTCAAGTCAGAGATTGCTTCAGCCTGTAGCGATAGATCTGACCGAAAGAGAAAAGGTGATCGTAGAAGAAAATATGGAGCTTCTCAAGAGCTTTGGCTTTGAAATAGAACAGCTGGGAAAAGGGACCTATGCCCTTAGGGCAGTACCTTATATATTTGATTCTCCGGGAAATGCAGTGTTTTTTACAGAAATCATAGATGCTCTTGAGGATAAAAACATAAGAAGCGTATATGATACAAAGGAGGACGCAGTTGCCATGATGAGCTGCAAGGCAGCCGTAAAGGGCAATGACAGACTAAGCTTTAGCGAAGCTCAGGCTCTTATACAGAAAATATTATTGCTTGAAAATCCTTTTTCATGTCCTCATGGCAGACCAACGGTAATTGAAATGTCCAGATATGAGCTTGAAAAGAAATTCAAAAGAATACAGGATTAAATTTAAACAATAAGGAGTTTGGTGTAAATGAAAATATTGGACTTTGTATTTAGAGTCATTGCAATTATTATCACCGTAACGGTTTTTGAATATCTTAAAGCGCTTATATCCTCTCTTCAGGGAGATAAAAAGCCAAGCGCACAGAAAAGGCTGACTCTTAATCCCATAGCCCATTTTGAACCTGTGGGTTTTATTATATTTGTCTTTACGGGATACGGCTGGGGAAAGCCTGTGCCTACAAGCAGCGTAAATTATAAAGACAAAAAGAGAGGTACCGTTCTTACCTATGGACTGCCTATAGTAATATGTATTGTATTAGGCATTGTATTGAAAATAATTTGCCTTTTTACAGCAGATGCAACGATAATACAGAGCTTTTTATACGATATGGCAAGGTGTATGGTTTCAATAGGTATATTTAATATAATACCTGTTTATCCCTTAAGCGGAAGCTGGATACTCAAGTGCTTCCTTAAGCCTAACTCAGCCATAAAGTTTGCTCAGAATGAAAAGCTTATACAGGTGCTTGTAGTATTTTTGCTTCTTCTGGGTTTATTAGGCAAGATATTGGATCTGTTTGTAAATATTCTTATTTAATGGTGATTATATGAATATAAATGTCAGGCTTGAAAGCTTTGAAGGTCCTATGGATCTTCTCTACAGCCTTATTATTAAAAATAAAATAGATATTTATGATATTCCCATTGCCGAAGTTACCGAGCAGTATTTGGCTTATATTGAAGAAATGAAGCAGTACAATATGGAATCTATAAGCGAATTTCTTATTATGGCTGCAACTCTTATAGAAATAAAGTCTAAAATGCTTCTTCCCAAAGAGGTCGATGAAAACAATGAGGAAATAGACCCTAGGGACGAGCTTGTGTCAAGACTTATAGAATATAAAAAATTCAAGGGCATTGCGGCAGACTTTGGCGAAAAGCAGAAAAAAGCCGGATATTCCTACTATAAGGACGAAGAAAAGGAGATTATAGACAGGATAAGAAGGGACGTGCCACGCTCTGTAGAGGATATATTAAACGGCGCCGATGGAGAAATGCTTATAAAGGCGTTTTATGAAGTGCTCAGAAGGCGTGAGGTCAAAACAGATAAAATAAGAAGCGGCTTCAATTCCGTAGACAGAGAAGAATTTACTCTTGAAGAAAAGACAGAACATATTAAAAAGCTTGTCAAAACCAATAAGAAAGTAAGCTTTTTCAAAATATTCAGTAAGAACAGTTCAAAAAATGAGATCGTTGTCACATTTCTGGCAATGCTTCAGCTTATAAAGGATAAAAAAATATACATTTCACAGGAAAAGATATTTGACGATATTATAATAACTTCTTATAAGGAGGCAGTATGATATGACAATCAATGAACTGGAAGCCGTAATTGAAGCAATACTTTTTGCAAGCGGTGAAGCAGTCAGCGTTAAAAATATCGCATCTGCCACAGAGCAGGATGAAAAGACAGTCGATACTGTTATAAATAATCTGGCGGACAAATATGTACTTGACAAAAGAGGTATCAAAATAATACAGGTGGGCGACAGCTATCAGATGTGTACCGATCCCAACTGCTATGATTATATAAAGAAGCTGTACCAGTCGCCTGTAAGGAAAACTCTTTCCACAACGCTTCTTGAAACCCTTGC
>CANQBT010000114.1 GCA_947589405.1 uncultured Clostridia bacterium
AGATTTATCGGACGACCGTCAGGTCGGCTTTCGGCTTGCCGAAAGTGCTGATAGCCCGTAGGGCGTCGGAGGGGAGGTGGCAGCCGTTAGGCTGACGGAAGGGTCACTCTTAAACAATATTACATCAAAACCAAATGCAACAGCTTTATTTGCTGTGATGATAATATAAAAGAAGGTGCCCTATGGATCCGAGATATAACAATCCAAGAAAACGAAAGATCAAAAAGCCTATACTGGATATGATATGGAAATTCAGAAGTGATATTTCCCGTGTATTGGCATACATAGGTATGTTTTCGGGACAAAACAAGTGGATGGACGTGGATAAGGTAAGAATAGAGCTGGATTACTGCCGAAAACAGCTGGATAGGATAATAGAAGCAATGGATATGGAATACGGTCCGGCAGAAGAGAAAAGAGCCGAAAAAATAATGGAAATGATCGTATATAACAGAGAAACGTCTCATAAAAACCTAAAAGGCAGGAAATAAAAAAATCGGATTTAAATCCGATTTTTTTATTTCCATGTTTTTGCAAGCTCTTCATAATTGCAGTTTATAAGCTTCTTTTTATCAAAGCTTATTATCCTGTCGCACATGCTTATGGTCCTGTGCTTGTGAGAAACAAATATACAGGTCTTGTTTTCAAGAGCTTTTATATTGTCAATAAGTCCTCTTTCGGTTTTTTCGTCAAGGGCTGATGTGGCTTCGTCAAGAAGGAGTATGGGTGCGTTGCTGAGTATCGCTCGTGCAACGGCTATCCTCTGTACCTGTCCTTCGCTCAGTCCCAGTCCTCTTTCTCCTATCTCCGTATCCATTCCCTTTGGCAGACCTTCTATAAAGGACCATATCATGGCTGTTTCGGCAGCCTTTTTTATTTCCTCATCGGAAGCGTCAGGCCGACAGAAGCCTATGTTTTCTCTTATAGTGCCTGAGAGTACCATATTCCCCTGAGGAACATATGCAAAAAGCCGTCTGTAGCCTCCGTCTATTATATGTTTGCCATCGCTGAATTTAATATATACATTACCGCTGTCAGGCTCTGCAAAGCCAAGTATAAGCTTCATTACGGTAGACTTGCCTATGCCCGAAGGTCCGGCAACAGCTGCAAATTCCCCTTTTTTAATGATATTGCAGGCATCTTCAAGTATATTTTCATCCTTGTATGAAAAGGTCACGTTTTCAAATCCGATCTCTTCAAATCTTTCATAAAGGGCTTCGGGACTTTCGGTTATTTTTGTATTGTCCTCATCTTCAAGTCCTTCAAGCTCCATCAGTCTTTCCGCAGAAGCGATCATTGAATAGAACTGTGGAACAAGTCCGCTTATGTTTCTGAGAGGAGCCTTTATCTGATTGAGAATATCCGCAAATGCCATAAGCGTACCTGTCGTAATGGCTCCTGCCGCTACCTGAAAGGCGCCCCATACTATAGCCGCATAAAAGCTTCCCGTAAAGAGTATGTACACTCCTGTGTTGGCTATATTGCTTACGGTCTGTCTTTTGTACATAAGGCGAAGGGCGTTCATCTGTCTGTCCCTGAGCTTTTCGGCAGATATACTGTGGTTGGCAAAGGACTTTATCACTATGAGATTTTCAACGCATTCCTGTATAAATGAGCGTGCAACGCCGTTGGCATTCTGATATTCCTTATGCAGATACTTAAAGTGCTTGCTGTATACTTTGCTTGCCAGCATTACAAGAGCGCCTACTCCCAAAGCGGCAAATGTAAAGCGCCAGTCTATTGCAAACAAAACGGCAAGACCTGCCGCAAGTCTTGTTCCGAGAGCGATAGCGTTAGGTACTATATCCACAACTCCGCTTACCACAACGTCTACATCAGATGTGAAGCGGTTGAGTATTTCGCCTGAATGGTAGCGGTTTATGCTTGTCCATTTTTTATTCAGTATGCTGCGGAATATACCCTGCTTTATCTTAATATCTATTTTTCCTACGGCTCTTATGAGTATATTGCAATAAACGATATTCAGCACCGCTTGAAGCACAACTACTGCCGCTATCATAGATATGGCATATATAACGCTTCCGTCTCTTGCGCCTGTGGCAAAGTCTATAATATCCTTAGCCAGAAGGGCAAGCCATATAAAGCCAAGAGATATTGCTCCCGTGATAACAGAGAGAAAGACTACCCACCAAAGCTGTTTTCCCGTATATTTATATATCCATTTAAGCGCATATTTAGACCTTGTTTTCATAATAACTCCTTATGATATAAGCTTTATATGAATTATATCATAGGTTTTTATAAAAAACAACCCAATATGCCTGCGGCAAAAATACTGTGGCGTATATTCCCGCAGGCGCATAAGCTCTATACTCCCTGCATAAGCAGAGCTTCCATTTCTCTTATACCCTTCCTTTGAGATGAAATAATGGCATAGAGTATGGGCTTCAGCTCGGGACATATTTCATATTGCAGCACATTTTCGCTCATTTCTATGGCTCCCCTGTGGTGGGGTATCATCTCCCTCATAAAATCACCGTTTACATTGTTGTTTGTCCGTGCGTTCTCCATAGCGGAAAACATCACCTCCATAATTCTGTCTGTTCTTCTCTGATATAGATATACATCTCTTTCGGGATTTGTCTTTTGACTGCAATGCTCCATTATATCCAGCATATTTTCTATGCTCTTTGTCTGCTCCTGTATTATTCCTTCGGCTATATTCTGCAAGGGTATGTTTGTAGTATACCTGAGTATGTTGTGTGACATTTCTATGGCGGCTCTGTGGTGGGGTATCATCTGCGCTATAAAGTTGTGGGAAATACTGTTGTTAAGCTCCGATTCGGTCATTCCCTTTATCATATCGTCAAGTATGCAATGGTATGTGTCCAGATATTCCTTTGTGACATTGCTAAGTCTGTAGGGATCGTTCATAACATCAACTCCTTTTGTAAAGCATATGATATGAATATTTAATTTATACAAAAGACCTTGACAAATACCCTATGGGGGTATATCATATATACATAAAATCAATTTACGGCAGAGAGGTGAACAACATGGAATGCTGTCACAGAACAAAGGAACGCTCTCCTGAGGAATACAAAAGCCTTATAAACAGACTCAACAGGATAGAAGGTCAGATAAGAGGGATAAAGGGCATGGTGGAAAGGGATATTTACTGCGCCGATATTCTCATACAGGTAGCGGCTGTGACCTCCGCCTTAAAGGCATTCAACAGAGAGCTGCTGGAAAATCATATAAAGAGCTGTGTTGTAAACGATATAAAGGCAGGCAGAGATGAAACTGCCGATGAGCTTGTTGAAATATTGAAGAAAATTATAAAATAAGGGGAATATAATATGGGAAATATAATAGTTGTGATAATACTGGCGGCAATAGTTCTCCTTGCGCTCAGACCTACGATAAAGCATATAAAGGGCAAGGGCGGCTGCTGCGGAGATTGCTGCCGTTGTGACAGGCACAAGGGGGAAGAATAAATGGTACAATACAATGTAACAGGCATGAGCTGCGCCGCATGCAGCGCAAGAGTGGAAAAGGCGGTAAATGCTGTTGAAGGCGTTACGTCATGCTCCGTCAGTCTGCTTACAAATTCTATGGGAGTTGAAGGGACTGCAAGCCCCGAAAAGATTATAGCCGCTGTGGTAAAGGCAGGCTATGGCGCTTCATTAAAGGGTGCGGAAAAAAAGACGGAGGGGGAGGACGCTCTTGCAGACAGGGAAACGCCTGTTCTTAAAAAAAGACTTTTTTGGTCTTTGGGCTTTCTCATAGTGCTCATGTATTTTTCAATGGGGCATATGATGTGGGGCTGGCCCATACCCGAATTCATTGAGAACAATCATATAGCTCAGGGACTTTTACAGCTTTTGCTGACAGGAATAATAATGGTAATAAATCAGAAGTTTTTTATAAGCGGCTTCAAAGGGCTTTTACATGGAGCGCCCAATATGGATACTCTTGTGGCTCTGGGCTCTATGGCATCTTTTGTATACAGTATATACGCTCTTTTTGCCATGACCTTTGTGGCAGGGGATATGGCTGAGGAAATGAAATATATGCACGAATTTTATTTTGAATCCGCAGCTATGATACTGACCCTTATTACCGTAGGCAAAATGCTTGAAGCCCGCTCAAAGGGCAAGACCACAGACGCTATAAAGAGCCTTATGAGATTGGCGCCTAAGACGGCTGTTATAATTTCTGACGGAAAGGAAATGACAGTACCTATAGAGCAGGTGCAAAAGGGAGATATATTTGCGGTACGTCCCGGTGAAAGCATACCTGTTGACGGTATAGTACTGGAAGGCACAAGCGCTGTTGACGAAGCCGCTCTTACAGGTGAAAGCATACCTGTTGACAAGGCGGAGGGAGATAAGGTATCTGCCGCTACCGTAAATCAGTCGGGCTATATACGCTGCAAGGCAACGAGAGTAGGAGAAGATACCACTCTTTCACAGATAATAAAAATGGTAAGCGATGCTGCCGCAACAAAGGCGCCTATTGCCAAGATAGCCGATAGGGTATCGGGAGTTTTCGTGCCTGCCGTTATTACAATAGCTCTTGTCACAATAGTCCTATGGCTTGTTGCAGGTCAAAGCTTCGGCTTTGCTCTGGCAAGGGGCATATCGGTCCTTGTTATAAGCTGTCCCTGCGCTTTGGGTCTTGCAACGCCTGTTGCCATTATGGTGGGCAATGGCGTAGGCGCAAGGCATGGTATACTTTTCAAAACAGCGGGATCTCTGGAGGAAGCAGGCAAGGTAAATGTTGTGGCTCTTGATAAGACAGGCACTATCACTAAGGGAGAGCCTGTCGTTACAGACATAATATCTGCCGATGGCATAGGCGAAAAGGAGCTTATGACTATGGCATGCGCTCTTGAGAGCAAAAGCGAACACCCTCTTGCAAGGGCTGTTATGCAAAGGGGAAGCTCTGAAGGCATTATGTCGGAGGAGGTAACCGATTTCAAAGCCCTGCCGGGAAATGGGCTTACGGCTTCTCTTAATGGAAAAAGGCTTACAGGCGGTAATTTCCGATTTATGTCCGACTCCGTAAGCATGTCCGACAACATGGTAAAAGCATATGAAAAGCTTTCCTCAGAGGGAAAGACACCTCTTTTATTTGCAGAGGACAACAAGCTTATGGGAATAATAGCGGTTGCCGATGTCATAAAGGAGGACAGCGCCTTAGCCGTAGGCGAGCTTAAAAATATGGGTATACATGTGGTGATGATAACAGGCGATAATGAAAAAACAGCTGCCGCAATAGGAAAGCAATCCTGTGTAGATGAGGTGATAGCCGGCGTACTTCCTGAGGGTAAGGCTCAGACTGTTTCAGCCCTTAAGAAAAGGGGAAAGGTGGCAATGACAGGCGACGGTATAAACGACGCTTTGGCGCTTACATCGGCAGATACGGGTATCGCCGTAGGCGCAGGTACGGATATAGCAATAGACGCTGCCGATGTGGTGCTTATGAACAGTAAATTAAGAGATGTTCCTGCTGCTATAAGGCTTAGCAGGGCTACTCTCAGAAATATACATGAAAATCTCTTTTGGGCTTTTTTCTACAATGTAATAGGAATACCCCTTGCCGCAGGCGTGCTTATACCTGCCTTTGGCATAAAGCTTAATCCTATGTTTGCCGCCGCAGCCATGAGTCTTTCAAGCTTCTGCGTTGTGTCAAACGCTCTCAGACTTAATTTTGTAAACATTTATTCCTCTAAAAGGGATAAAAAAATAAAAGAAAAAAAGGAGACTAAAACTATGGAAAAAACGATCAAGATCGAAGGTATGATGTGTCCTCATTGCGAGGCTGCCGTAAAGAAGTGCCTTGAAGCTCTTCCTCAGGTAGATACTGCCGTTGCAAGTCATGAAAGCGGTACCGCTGTTATAACTCTCAATAATGACATCGATATGGCTGTGATCGCAAAGGCTATTGAAGAGCAGGGCTATAAGGTCGTGGGCTGAAAAAGTCGGAGGGATAAGGGTTTGAAATTTGTTATGTTCGACCCTTCAGTCAGCGCAGTTCAAAGTCTTATTATTTCAAAACTTTTGACTGCGCTGACAGCTCCCCTTACGAAGGGGAGCCGAGCGTGTCGATAAAATCGACACTTTGAAAGAAATGCCTAAAGACATTTCTTTCAGTTAGCTAAGGTTGGGACCAGC
>CANQBT010000115.1 GCA_947589405.1 uncultured Clostridia bacterium
CAAAGAGATATATACATCACTACAACTTTCCGGGATTCTCTGTAGGCGAAGCTAAGCCCTCCAGAAGTCCGGGACGTAGAGAAATAGGTCATGGTGCTTTGGCAGAAAGAGCGCTTCTTCCTGTCATACCTAGTGAAGAGGAGTTCCCTTATGCCATAAGACTTGTATCTGAGGTTTTAAGCTCAAACGGTTCAACATCACAGGCCAGCGTATGCGGTTCTACGCTTTCACTTATGGCAGCAGGCGTACCTATCAAAAAGCCTGTTGCAGGTATTTCCTGCGGTCTTGTTACAGGCGAAACAGATGATGACTTCATACTCCTTACAGATATACAGGGTATAGAGGACTTCTTTGGCGATATGGACTTTAAGGTAGCGGGTACTCACGAGGGTATCACAGCTATACAGATGGATATGAAGATACAGGGACTTACTCCCGAGATAATAAAGGGTGCCATTGAAAATACTCATAAAGCAAGGAATTATATTCTTGACGAAGTTATGCTCAAGGCTATACCTGAGCCAAGACCTGAGCTTTCAAAGTATGCGCCTAAGATAGAGTTCATACAGATAAGCCCGGACAAGATGGCGGAGGTAATAGGCTCTAAGGGCAAGACCATAAACAAGATAATAGAGCTTTCAGGCGTTGACAAGATCGATACTGAGGACGAAGGCAAGATATATGTATCAAGTCCCGATGCCGATGCAATAGCTAAGGCTGTTGAAATGATAAAGATGATAGACAAGGGACCTGAGGTAGGCAGAGTATACGAAGGTACCGTCACAAGAATAATGTCCTTTGGCGCCTTTGTAGAGATAGGCTTTGAAACAGAGGGTCTTGTACACATTTCAAAGCTTGCTCACGAAAGAGTAAACAGAGTTGAGGACGTTGTCAAGGAAGGCGACGTTATAGAGGTCAAGGTAACGGAAATAGACGATCAGGGAAGAATAAATCTTTCCAGAAAGGCTTGTCTGCCAAGACCCGATAGAAAAACTGAAGAATAAAAAGCTTTACAGGGATGCCGCAATGACATCCCTGTTTTGGTATGAGGAGGTTTTTATATGGCAAAGATATTTCTTTTGGAAGATGACAAAGCTCTTGCTGAGGGTCTTAAATACTATCTGGATAAAAACGGCTTTGAAACAGATACGGCAGGTATGGCAGCCGATGCCAAAAAAGCCATATATGCAAATTATGATATGCTTATTCTTGACGTGTCCCTGCCTGACGGTACAGGCTTTGAAATATGCGAATACGTAAGGGCTTGCGGCAATAATATACCGATTATTTTTTTGACTGCTTCAGATGAGGAAATAAATATAATAAGAGGACTGGACATAGGCGGTGACGACTATATCACAAAGCCCTTTAAATTAGGTGAGCTTCATTCCAGGATAAAGGCGTTGCTGCGTCGAGTGTCTGCCAAAAATAATGAAATCATATCAGGCTCTTTAAAAATAGATACTGAAAACGGTATGGTATACAAGAACGGCAAAGCTCTTGAGCTTACGTCTGCGGAGTACAGGCTGCTTTTACTCCTTGTTAAAAATAAGGGCAAAACAGTAACAAGAGAAAATATACTCAACACATTGTGGGATAACTGCGGAAGCTTTGTAGACGACAATACATTATCCGTATATGTACGCAGACTTCGTGAAAAGCTGGAGGAGGAACCTTCTTCTCCCGTAAATCTTGTAACAGTAAGAGGATTTGGCTATAAATGGAATGAGGTGACAGTATGACCGCCTTTTATGATAGATCTGTGAGAGGGCTTATAACAGCCATAGCCCTTGTAATTGCCCTTATGTTTTTATCCGATATACTTATCGCTGCCCATTTAAATAATAAATTCAAGAATACAATACTTCAGCAGCAGTATAACATAAGCTCATATCTTGCGAAAAACGGAGTTGATGAGCTTACTGTTGCAAGAGCACTTGTAAACGGTGAAAGCAACAGAGAGGGCATCGCTATTGTAAACAAGCTTGGATTTGATGAAAACTACAGCCGTATTGCAATACCCTTTGCATTTGCCGTAAGTACGGCAGTTATTTCATTATCGGTCATTATTATTGTACTTTTATTCATAATAAAAAGAAACAGTCTTTATGAACAGGCAATAAATGATATAAAAAGCAATAGGGCAATATCTGTGCCCTATAGGGATAAGGGCAGTATTTACCGCCTGTTTGACAGCGTGAACAATATGTCGGACGCTCTTGCTGTCGGACAGGAAACAGAGCAGAGGTCAAAGGAATTTCTGAAACAGACCATAACCGATATTTCACATCAGCTCAAGACTCCTCTTTCAGCTCTGTCCATATACAACGAGCTTATACTTGACGAGCCTGAAAACACTTTAAAAGTAACGGAGTTTACACAAAAATCGGAAAATGCCATTGAGAGGATAAGGGAATTGATACTCATGCTTTTAAAAATTACACGCCTTGACGCAGATGCAGTCGAATTTGATGTAAGGAAATACGGTGTAAAGGAGCTTTTGCTCAGATCTGTTGAAAATCTTACAAAAAGAGCTGAAAAAGAAGGAAAAACAATAGATATAAACTGCTGTGATGAAAAAATAGACTGTGATATAAGCTGGACAAGTGAGGCAATAGGAAATATTGTAAAAAATGCTTTGGATAATACGGAAAAAGGTGCGATAATTCACATAAGCTGTGAAAATACTCCTCTTGAGAACCGTATATACATTTCGGATAACGGAAGGGGTATAGAGAGCGAGGACATTCACCATATTTTCAAACGCTTTTACAGAAGCAAAAACAGCTTGGGAACACAGGGCGTAGGACTGGGGCTTCCCTTTGCAAAGGCTGTTGTGGAGGGACAAGGAGGTATTATATCGGCAGAAAGCAAAAAGGGCATAGGAGCTACATTTACACTTTCATTTCCAAACCTTACAAAAATGTAAGCTTAAATTCACCTTGCTGTAAGCCTTCTTTTATATAATAGACATAAAGGAGGTCATTCTATGAAAATTTTAGATGTAATGAATTTATGTAAAACATACGGTATGGGAGAAAGCAGCGTAAATGCTCTGAAGGACGTTTCATTTACAATGGACAAAGGAGAATTTGCCGCTGTTGTGGGAGAATCGGGAAGCGGCAAGAGTACTCTGCTTAATATAATAGGAGGTCTTGACGAACCGACCTCCGGCAAGGTCCTTTTCAGAGATAAAAATATATTTGCCATGAAGGAAAATGAAAGAACTGTTTTCAGAAGACGCAATATAGGCTTTGTTTTCCAATCCTTTTATCTTATACCTGAGCTTAATGTAGAGCAGAACATAATATTTCCGCTTCTTTTGGATCATAAAAAACCCGATAAAAATGAAATTGACCGGCTTCTTGATATATTGGGACTGTATGAAAGGCGCAGGCATCTTCCCTCACAGCTTAGCGGAGGACAGCAGCAGCGAACAGCAATAGGACGTGCTCTTGCGTCAAAGCCTATGCTTATACTTGCAGACGAGCCTACGGGAAATCTTGACAGCAGGGCAAGTCAGGACGTAATGGAGCTGCTTGTAAAGGCTTCAAAAATATATACACAGACGGTACTTATGATCACTCATAACACAAATCTGACATCGGCAGCGGACAGAGTTCTGAGAGTATCTGACGGTGTACTGACCGATTTAGGAGGTAAGCGTGATGAAAAGCTATCTTAATCTTATCCCTATATCGGTAAAGGTGAGAAAAAGACAGAACAGACTGACGATAATATGTATATTGCTGGCTGTCTTTCTTGTAACAGCCATATTTTCAATGGCTGATATGACCGTAAGAATGGAAATGATAAGCGCATTAAATACACATGGCAGCTGGCATATAATGCTAAAAGATATATCCGATAATGACGCAGAGCTTATTTCAATGAGATCTGATACAGATGTTGTTTCACCTTATGACTCCTTAAATTCCAATATAAAAATGGACTGGTATATTGGAAATAAAAAAACTGCTGTATGCACTATGGACGAGGAATGGGTAACGGATATTTTCAATATACTTGATACAGGCAGATACCCTGTGACTGACAATGAAGCTTTGCTTAGCTGTAACTCTAAGGATATATTGAATATAGATGTAGGCGACAGTTTTGTTATGAATACGCCGCAAGGAAATTATTCATATATAGTGTCGGGCTTTGTAAAGGAAAGCTCAGCACTTAAATATGACGCTGTGATTATGTGCGTAACAGGTGCGGAATTTGAACATATAGGCAGTATACTTGGAAGCAAAGACAGCGACCCTGTGTTTTATATAAGATTTAAAGACGGTGTCAATGTAAGAAAGACAATAGAAAATATAAAAAGAGAATATGGCTTTACAGATGCAAATATATCGGAGAATACGGCTGTTCTGGGACTTATGGGCTTTAGCTCAGGCTCGTATATCGTGGGATTATACGGCATTGCCGCCGTATTGTTTTTACTGATACTGACGGCAGGCGTATTTATGATAGCGGGAAGCCTTAACAGCGATGTTGAAAGCAGAACGGAAATTTTCGGTATGCTCAGATGTATAGGCGCTGAGAAAAAACAGGTGATCCGTATTGTACGGCTTGAAGCTCTCAACAGATGCAAAACGGCTATTCCTCTCGGAGCTGTGCTTGGTGTTGCTTTATCGTGGCTCTTATGCGCTATTATGAAGTATGGCATAGGAGGAGAATTTGAAACTATGCCTTTGTTTGAAATAAGCTATACAGGCATAGCCTTTGGAATCATTATCGGTATTATTACCGTGCTTTTTGCATCATCTGTTCCTGCAAGAAGAGCGTCGAAAGTATCGCCTGTAACGGCAGTTATGGGAAACGGTAAAAATATAAAGCGAAGTTTAAGCAAGGGATTTTTAAGTATAGAAACTGCTCTTGGCATTAACAATGCCTTATATTCAAAGAAAAACATATTCCTTATGACAGGCTCATTTGCTCTCAGCATTATACTGTTTATGAGCTTTTCTGTCTTTGTGGACTGGACTCACAAGGCTCTTAATCCGCTTTCTCCCTTTTCTCCCGATGTTTCCGTTGTGAGCAGCGATCGTTCATGTACTGTAGACAGGGCTTTGGTAAAGGAGCTTGGCGGCATATCGGGAGTTAAAAGGATATACGGTCGTATGTTTAAAGGTGATGTGCCTATAGTACCCTATAAGAATATAGAAAAAATTGATATAATATCCTATGAAGAGCATCAGTTCAAATGGGCTGAGGAATGCATACTGGAAGGAAATATTGCCGAAGCTGTGCAGGGCAGCTGTATGCTGAGCGTCTATGACAGAAGCAATCCTTTAAAGACAGGAGATAGGTTCAATATAGGAAATACAGAAATAGAAGTCGCAGGTATCCTTTCGTCCGACATTCCCTTTGAGGTCACGGAAGGCACTCCCCTTATGATATGCTCGGAAGAGCTTTTTACAAGGCTTACGGGTGAGGAAAACTATGCTGTCATAGATTTACAGCTGGATAAGGATATATCCCATGATGAGGTGCTTGAAATACGGCATAGGGCAGGGGATAATTACATATTTTCAGACAGGCGTGAAACCAACATGGAAATAAAGAACACATATTTAACATTCAGCATTCTCATATACAGCTTTGTTGGGATCATTGCGTTAATTGCGCTTTTTAATATAATAAACAGTATTTCCGTGAGCGTTAATACGGCAAAGAAAAAATACGGCATAATGCGTGCATTGGGAATGAGCGGCACACAGCTTGTAAAAATGATAGGGGCAGAAGCTTTGACATACAGCTTATTTGGCTGTATTGTCGGCTGCGGTGCAGGCATTTTTATAAACAGATATATGTTTATAAAAATAATAGGAGCATATTTCGGAGACAGCTGGAGAATACCCATATTCAATATAGCGGCGGTAATAGTATTTATATGTATCGCCTCTGTCATAGCGGTCTATTTTCCATCAAAGAGGATAATGAAAAGCTCTGCTGCCGAAGTTCTGCATACGGAATAACGGCATATAATGATCGGGATTGTTTTTGTTTATTTTCTAATGTATTGCTGTCGGGC
>CANQBT010000116.1 GCA_947589405.1 uncultured Clostridia bacterium
TTACATTTGTTGATATTTGCATTATTGCCAAGAAGGACTTGTTTTATACTGTTTACACAAAAATTTTTAATGGCTCTATCTATCATGCGTATAATGATTTGCTTTTATTATACCAAAACATCTTTTGTCTTTCAACACAAACAGATATGATGTTGGCGCCTTAATGCTTGTAAAACTTGTGATAAAGACCGTTAAAAAAAGCCTGTCTGCAAATGCCGTTTTATAAGCATTTGCAGCAGGACTCTTTATTATCAGTTTACACTTTTCTTATAATAGTTCTTAAGTCTGTCATAGACAAGAGCGTGAACGCTATCTTTTGTATAGCCTCCTCTTGAAAGACGCTTACCTGCCTTTCTTCCCATAAGCAATTCAATTCCGTCGTCTATGGTTTCTATGGTATATATATGGAATTCACCTTTTTTAACAGAGCTTATGACCTCATCCTTGAGCACAAGATCCTTTACGTTTGACTTTGGAATGATACAGCCCTGTTTTCCTGTAAATCCTCTTGCCATACACACGTCATAGAAGCCCTCTATCTTATAGGTAACTCCTCCTATAGGCTGTATCTCTCCCTTTTGGTTCATGCTGCCTGTAACGGAAAGCTCTTGATCAATGGGAAGTGAGCTTAGGCTTGATATGATTGCATAGGTTTCCGCAGAAGATGCGCTGTCTCCGTCAACACCGCTGTAGCTTTGCTCAAAGCATATGCGGCAGCTTAGCGTAAGAGGGAAATCCTGCGCATACTTGCTTCCCAGATAGCCTGTAAGTACCTGTACGCCTTTATCATGTACCGAACCGCTCATTTCAGCTTCCTTTTCGATATTGACGATACCTGCCTTTCCCGTATATGTGCTTGCGGTGATCCTTGTGGGCATACCAAATGTATAATTACCCATTTCCATAACGCAAAGTCCGTTTATCTGCCCTATCTTTTCACCTTTGGTATCTATCATTATTTCATTGTCGTTTATCATGCGGCTGTACTTTTGAGCATATATCCCAACTCTTTCTTTTCTTTTGCTTACAGCCTTTTTTATATGCTTATCGGATATGGATTTTGATCCGTCCATAGCTGCCCACGCATTTGCTTCTTCCATAATATCGCCAAGTATACCGAATCTGGCAGAAAGCTTATCCTGTCTTTCAGCCAGTCTTACAGAGCATTCTATAAGTTCGCAAATCGCCTTCTTGCTTATGGGCAGTATATTTTTCCTCTGAACATAATTTTGTATGAAGCCTATATATGCGCTTATGTTTTCCTTAGAATAATCCATTTCATAATCGAACATAGCACATATCCTGAACAGTCTTTCAAAATCGTCATCATAGTTCTTTATAAGCTCATAGTACAGCATTGAGCCTACAATTATGATCTTCACATCTATATCTGCCGTTTCGGGCTGTATCCCTGCAACTGCAAGGCCTCCAAGCTGATACTCCTTCATGGGCTCGATCGTCACCTTGTTTGTTCTGATGGCTTTTTTAAGAGTTTCCCAAACAAAAAGATTGTTAAAAATATCAAATGCATGGAAAATAAGATAACCGCCGTTTGCCTTGTGAAGAAGTCCGGGCTTTATTTTCATGAAATCCGTTACAAGATTTCCGTTTTCATTGCCGTATTCTATTTCGCCTACAAGATTACAATACGTAGGGTTGTAATCCACTATGACAGGAGCGCCCTTAAGTGAGCTGTTGTCCACGATCAGATTGACATCGTATCTGCCCATAAATTCCTCACGGCTTTTCTTCTGAGGCCAGGGTATAACGGAAGAAAGAGGATCGTCCTGCCTGTCTGACCCATCTGAGGAAAAGCTGTCCAAATTCTCAAGTATATCTTCCTTTACGGAAGAAAGATAACGGCTTACAGCTTTATTGTCAATATATTTTTCCTGTATTCGTCCAAAAAAATGACCTACGGTCATAAGACCTGTATTGTATTCCATTTCGTCCAGCTGACTCTGTGAAGCCATATCTATTTCTTTTATAAGCTTCATTGTCTTGCCTGCAAGCTCATGTACCTCGTCTGAACCTGCGGATATTTCATCTTTAACATTTTCGTCAAGCTCTTCAAACTCCTCCTCGCTTATGGTCTTGCCATCGACTATAGGAAGAAAATATATTGAACCGTTTCCGCCTATCTTGACTCCGAAATTAAATTCCTTTGCCGCTTCAGTAAGCTCTTTTACGGCTTCGTCCTTATCCCGCTGAGCGGATTTAAGTATTCTTTCTCTGCTCTCCTCATATTCGGAAGAAGAGAATGCCTTTGGCAGCTCAATGTTAAGCTGATTTATAAGCTCGCCCATATCCTCCTTAAGCTCTTTTCCCATACCTGCCTTAAGCTTTAAAAGCTTTGGTATACTTTCATTTGCAAAATCCAGAACATAGCACATATCATCAGGCGTCTTTTCCTTTTCCGCCATCTCTCTTGCAAATCTTTCGGCAAAAGTAGTCCTACCGCTGGCAGACAGTCCTGCCACATAAATATTATATCCTTTGCTTTTTATTGAAAGGCCCAGCCTGAGAGCTTCTGCGCCGTTAGGCTGTCCTATGATTCCATCATCATATTGGCTGCTGTCAAAATTTATATCCGAATAATTGCAAAATTTTTTCAGCTGTCTGTAATTTAACTCTTTGATCATAACAACACCTCCGTTTTATCTCAGAATATCCTCCTCTGCAATAAGGTATTTCCACATTATAAGGGCATCCTCCTTGTTGTCTGCATAATATTCGGGACGTATTCCTTCAAGTATAAAACCGTTATTTCTGTAAAGCGCCTGAGCCGCAGTATTACTTTTGCGCACCTCAAGCGTCAGTCCTATCATTTCTTTTTCCTCAGCGATTTCAATAAGGGTCTTTACAATAGCATCGCCTATACCCTCTCGTCTGCGTTTACTGTGAACGGCTATGTTTGTGATATGCCCTTCCGTTACAACATGCCACATACCTCCATAGCCCCATACATGGCCGTCCTCCTCTGCAACAACATATATAGCCAGCTTGTTGGAAAGCTCCTGTTCAAATGCCCTCCTGCTCCATGGCAGAGAAAAGCAATCCTTTTCTATTTCAACGATCTCGTCCAGATGACTTTTATTCATGAGCACTATCTGCATTTTTTTCCTCCAGCTCTCTTTCTGCCTGAGATTTTCTCAGATACATTATTTCAAGATCATTGGGAGCCACAGCCATATCAGTTCTCTCTAATGCCAGCGCTCCTATACAGGCAGCCCTCTGCATATTGGAGCATATGGGAGCAAATGAAAAATCGCTGCTGCATTTTTCTATTTCTTCTCTGAATACAGGCACTCCGTCTCCCAAAAAAACAGCGCTTTCATCAAGGGAAGCCACATAAGACAAAAGCTCCCTTATATCACATGCCATATATTCCGCAACTCTTTCAAAGCCTTCGGCGCATGAATATATACTTGTATATACCTGATTTCTTCTTGCATCCATAATGGGAACGACCAGCTTATCGCTGCCGTACATATTATAGGCAAGCCCATCGAGAGTAGGTATCGGTATTATTTTTATTCCAAGTCCATGCGCAAGTCCCTTTGCGGTAGCGGCGCCTATCCTCAGCCCGGTAAAGCTGCCCGGACCACAGGCACAGGCTATATAGTCAATATCCGACATATCCAGCTCTGTTATATTCTTAATATGCTCTATCATAGGCATTAGTGTTTGGGAATGTGTAATTTTATAATTTGTCGTAAACTCTGCAATGGTTTTGTTTTCATCTACAAGGGCAGCGCTTGCCACAAGTCCCGTCGAATCCAAAGCAAGTATTTTCATTTATTTCACCTCTATCCTTCTGTAGCAGACATCTTCCCTTGTCAGATCCTTTTCAATGGTTATCCATACTGCATTTTGGGGTATGATGTCCTCTATAAGCTCAGCCCATTCTATAAGACAAACTCCATCTCCGTCTATATATTCCTCATAGCCTATGTCATACATTTCATCACAGCTGCCTATTCTGTACACATCAAAATGATACAGCGGGAGCCTGCCCTCCGTATACTCATTTATTATGGTGAAGGTAGGGCTTGTAATATGGCTGCTTATGCCCAGTCCTTCCGCAAAGCCCTTTGTAAAGACTGTTTTTCCCGTACCAAGATCGCCCTTAAGGCAATATACATCTCCGACACTTGCTTTTTTTCCAAGTTCACAGCCTATTTTTCTTGTTTCATTTTCGTTATAGGTTTCATATGTCATATCATCATTCTCCCAATATATTGTATTATAATAACACATTAACATAATTTTTGCAATATAAGCAGAAAATAAATTAAAAGGACAACAAATACAGAAAATATTTGCTGTCCCGATTATGGTTATTATTGCTGCTCTGCCGTTTCGTTCTCATTCTGCTGCTCCAGCGCTTTTCCGCACTTAATACAAAAATTGGCGCCTTTAGTATTGACCTGACCGCATGAGCAAATTATCTCATTGGCGGAAGCATTGTTTGGATTATTGGAGGTATTTGGTTTTTTACCAACGGGCTTTCCGCATTTTACACAGAACTTTGCATCGGTTTTATTTACATGACCGCAGCTGCATACTTCTGAAACCGAAGGGATAATATCCTTTTTGACCCCTGCCATTTCTTCTCCGATAGCCTCTATCTGTTTTTTCAGATCAAGCATATTTTCTTCAATGGTAATGATATTATTAACTATTCCGATGCAATCATCGAGCTTAATCATGTCTTTCTTATACAGGTCCAGCACAGCCTTTCCAAGCTCTGTGATCATTGTATTTTTTTCTTTTTCCAGATTCTGTACCTGAATATTCAGCTTGCCCTTTTCTACAAGTAATTTTGAGCTTTCGTTAACAGCGCTTGCGCTTTTGTTTATTCCTGTTACAACTTTATTTAAAAAGCCTGCCATATTGCTCCACCTCTCAATATATATACTGTTTAATCAATGCTTTTACCGAAGCCTTGACTAAATTATACTATTCGCTCATAAAATTGTCAATTAAAATAATCTCTTCATTATCTGCACAAGAGTTCCTAACTCTTTTATGTTGATTTTTTAAAGCTATGGGAGTATACTTAAATAAAAAACGAGGTATAAAATGAACTACAAAATAACAATACAGTACGAGGGCACAAGATATGCCGGCTGGCAAAGGCAAAAGTCCACTCCCGACACTATACAGGGTATTATAGAAAACGCTGTGTATGAAGCCTTTGGAGAAAGAGTTGAAATAAACGGTTCCGGCAGAACAGATGCAGGCGCTCACGCTGTGGGACAGACGGCAAATTTCAAGCTGTCACAGGAATATGATGACATAATGAACAGACTCAATGAGATATTGCCCTCCGACATTAAGATAACACAATGCCATGCCGTAAATGAAAGATTCCATGCCAGGCTCAATGCCAAAGCAAAAACATATATATATAAAATAGATGTAGGGAAAAAGCCCGATGTATTTACAAGAAGGACTGTAAATCATTTTCCCTTTGACGTAAACATTGACAATATGAAAAAGGCTGCCGCCTATATGACGGGAGAAAAGGATTTCAAAGCCTTCTGTTCCAATAAGAGGACCAAAAAATCTACAGTCAGAACGATTTACTCCATAGACATTGAGCAAAAGGGTACAGAGATCACATTTACATACAAGGGCAGCGGTTTTCTATACAATATGGTAAGGATAATGACAGGGACCCTTCTGGACGCAGGAACAGGTAAAATACAGCCTGAATACGTTGAAGAAATAATTATATCAAAAGACCGTTCCAAAGCGGGAATTACAATGCCGCCAAGAGGACTTACTCTTGTAAGTGTGGAATATTGAAATAGTTGTTGAAAAAATATATATTTTGTGATTAAATAAGAATAAGAATAATTTTTTACGAGGTGTTTTCATATGGATAAAATAAAGGTTATGAGCATATTCGGCACACGTCCCGAAGCGACAAAAATGGCACCGCTTATAAACGCCATGAATAAATGCAGCGATATAGAACAGATAGTAT
>CANQBT010000117.1 GCA_947589405.1 uncultured Clostridia bacterium
ATGTATTTATAATAAAAAGGATTATAATGTAAGCATAGGGACTGATCCCCTGTGCTTACATTTTTTTATTGCGAAAGGAGGTATTTTGTGAGCGTTGATATTCAGAGCTTGTTAAGTATAGGAATGAAACCCGATGAGGCAGAAATGGTCATGCAGTATAAAAGCAGCGAAGATGCGGTTCGCAGATTAAGGATATTCCGCTCTCATGTTCTGGAGGATATACACATCAGACAACAGACATTGGACAAAATAGACTATATTATCAATAGGCTGAAAATAGAAAATATACAATAAAAAAACAAAATTTTTTTAAACCTATATTGACACGATGTCAGAATAGTGTTATCATAATTATACTGACACGATGTCAGAATGATATGTCAATATATAGGAGGAATAAAAAATGAAAAAGAATATTGGTCCTGTACTTGCCTTGTATCCAACCCCTGTAACGGTCATCGGCGCTATGAATAATGATAAGCCCACGTGGACGCTTGTTGCACATATAGGCATAATAGGTCATGACAGAGTGCTTGTAAGTCTTGCGGAGCCTCATTTTATAAATGAATGTATCAAGAAAACAGGTAAGCTTTCAATTAACATTGTTGATGAGGGTATGTTGAAGGAAACCGATTACACGGGATCTGTCAGCGGTAAAAAAGTCGATAAATCAAATGTATTTGAATATATACTTGGGGAAGTGGGAACTCCCATTATAAGCAGATCTCCCCTTACAATGGAATGTACGGTTGCAGATATTTATAAAACGCAGAATTTTGAAAGCTTTATATGCACTATTGACAGTACCTATGTATCTGAGGAATATTTGGACAGTAACGGCAAAATAAATTACAATACCTTAAAGCCTGTTTTATTTGAGTTTCCCACATATCAATATCTCAGAACAGGCGATGTTATAGGCAAATGTCTTTCCTTTGCCAAGAAAAGTGAGTAATTTTATATTTTGCAGTTATATATTAAAAAAATTGAGATAAATCAAGGAGATATACTATGCCAAAAGGATCCCCCGAACTTACAAACGCAAGGAAAGAAGAAATTATAAATGCCTGCGAAAAGCTGTATAAAACAATGAGCTTTAAGGAAATAACCATTAAAGAAATAGGAGATGCTACAAGCTTTACACGAACATCTATATACAATTATTTTCAGACAAAGGAGGAAATATTTCTTGCACTTCTGACGAGAGAATATGAATATTGGATAGCTGATCTTAAGAGTATAACGGAAAAATATGAGACCCTTACAAAAGAAGATTTTGCCGATAAAATAGCTCATTCTTTGGAAAAGCGTTCTCAGCTTTTGAAAATATTGTCAATGAACCATTATGATATGGAGGAGAACAGCCGCCCACAGTATCTTACTGCTATGAAGGTGGCATACGGCAATTCTATCAGGGTCGTAGATGACTGTCTTAACAAGTTTTTTCCCTCTATGACGGACAAGGAAAGACAAAATTTTATATATGTATTTTTCCCTTTTATGTTTGGTATATATCCATATACCGTAGTTACAGAAAAACAGAGAGAAGCTATGGAAGAAGCAAAGGTCGATTATGTTTTTATGTCCATATATGAGATAATATACGACTGTGTACGAAATTTATTAAAGGAGAGATAATAATGAATATTAAAAAAAATTTACCTAAAATAGCACTTGGTGCATGGGCATGGGGAAATGACGGAACTTTCGGAAATGAATTTACGCCGGAAACACTTAAACCTATTTTTGATAAAGCTATGGAAAACGGACTGAATTTATGGGATACGGCTTATGCTTACGGAGCCGGTACATCGGAGAAGATACTTGCAGGCTTTCTGAAAGGCTTGCAAAGGGATTCCTATATTATATCCGATAAGTTTACTCCTCAATGCGCAGATGTTTCATCACCTACAGCATTTAAAGATATGATAGAAATGCAGCTTGAACTTATGGAACTTAACAGCTTTGACATTTATTGGATACACAATGTCTGGGACGCACCCAAATGGACAGAAGAAATGGCAAAATATTTTGAGGGTAAAGATAATGTTCCTCTGCTTGGTGTATCAAACCACGATCTTGCGGAAATAAAACAGGCAGATGAAATACTTAAAAGTCATGGATTAAAGCTGTCTGCCGTACAAAACCATTTAAGTCTTATAAACCGCTCATCTGAGGATTCGGGTATATTGGACTATTGTCGCAAAAACGATATAACATTTTTTGCATATATGGTATTGGAACAGGGAGCTCTTTCAGGAAAATATGATACAAAACACCCAATGCCGGAGGGTTCTGCAAGAGCAGAGACATATAATCCTGTGCTTGATAAATTGGAAATACTTAATAAAGAACTAAAAAGACTTGCAGATAAATATAATGTAGGTACTGCGCAGATACCTGTTGCGTGGGCTATTGCAAAGGGTACGCTTCCTATTGTGGGTGTTACTAAAACAAGCCATGTTGAAGATGCGGTAAAGGCTGCAAACATAAAACTGACCGACGAAGAAACCGCAGAACTTGAAAAACTGGCAGACAGTCTTGAAATAAATGCAATACGTTTTTGGGAAAAGGAAATGAAATAAAGAACAGATAGTTAAAGATCTGTCTTAAATGAGCAAATTAAAATGGAGGTTATATTATGAAAAAAATATTATTGGCAATTTTTACATTGATATTCTTTTGTATGACAGCTGCGGCGGTAAATGCAGCAGAGTCTGACGATTTGACAATACAGCTTAAAATAGACAGTCCTCTTATGCTTGTAAATAACGAGGAAAAAAGCATTGACGAAAACGGCACCGTACCTGTTATTGTCAACGGCAGAACGCTTCTGCCCATTCGTGCCGTAGTTGAGGAAATAGGCGGCAGCGTGGAATGGAACGGAGATACAAGGACAGTAGATTTACAGAGTGGAGATAACAATATAAAGCTTGAAATAGACAGCACAACAGCCTATTTGAATAATGGACCGTATACTCTTGATACTCCCCCTGCCATAATAGGCGGCAGAACCATGCTGCCAATACGCTTTATAGCCGAGAGCTTTGGGCTTGAGGTGAACTGGAGCGGTGAGGAGCAAACCGTAACAATTGTAAAAAAATCGGAAATACAGACAGAAACCGTAACTTCTGTCGAGATAAGGACAGAAGTTACCACAAACGAAGAAACAACAACAGAAAATGATAACAATATCCTTGTGGTATATTTTTCCGCAACAAACAATACAAAGGGTGTGGCAGAGAAAATAGCCGAAGCGGCAGATGCCGATATTTATGCCATAACTCCTGCAATACCATACACAGACGCAGACCTTGACTATAATACCGAATGCCGTGCAAATAAGGAACAAAACGATGACAGCGCACGGCCTGAAATTTCAGGAATGGTAGAAAATATGGAGGATTACGATACTGTTTTCATAGGTTATCCCATATGGTGGGGACAGGCGCCTAAGATAATGTATACATTCCTTGAAAGCTATGACTTTAACGGCAAAACTATAATTCCCTTCTGTACATCAGGCAGCAGCCCCATAGGCTCAAGTGCAGAAAATATGCACAGCCTTGCAGCAGGCGCAGACTGGCTTGAAGGTCAGCGTTTTGGCGGCGGCGCTTCCGCAGATGATGTAAGCAGCTGGGTAAATTCTCTTGGGCTTAAATAAGATCGGAGGTGCAGAAATGAACAGGATAGCATCGTTTTTACTCTCTGTGATATTATCGGTCAGTACTGCCATGACAGGCTGCTCTCAGGAAAATATTGAAAAAAATAATATTACAGACCCAAAAACCAAAATTTCCGATAATGCCGCCGAAAGCATTTCGGACAATAAAGCAAATGACGGACTTGTACTTATACATGGCGGAACATTTCAGATGGGAAGCCCTGTAGATGAGCCTGAAAGGGATAATGACGAGGTACAGCATTCTGTGACTGTTTCCGATTTTTACATGGCAGAGACCGAGCTTACACAAAAAGCCTATCAGACTGTTACAGGCAATGATCCGTCAGAAAACAAAGGCGATAATTTACCCGTTACAAATATAACATGGTACGATGCGGTAAAGTATTGTAATGAACTCAGCAAGGCAAATGGATTAACTCCATGTTATGAAATTTCGGACAATACTGTTGTCTGGAACAGAGCGGCAGACGGTTATCGTCTGCCTACGGAAGCGGAATGGGAATATGCGGCAAGAGCAAATACCGACACACCCTTTAATTTCGGAGATTATGTATATGATGAAAATGCAAACTGCTACAATGCCTATGGATATAATAACGATGCAAGCGGACAATGGGTAAACGGATATATTGAACATACTGTAGACGTTAAAAGCTATGAGCCAAATTCCTTTGGGCTTTATGATATGCATGGCAATGCTGCCGAGTGGGTGTGGGATTGGTACGGAGAATATGATACTGCCGCAGCCAAAGATCCCACAGGTGCGGAAACAGGCAATTACAAAACAGCAAGAGGCGGCGGCTGGAATGATTTTCCCAAGCATATACGTTCTGCATATCGTTTCGCTTTTCCTGCCGATGTTCCTCTTTACAGTATAGGTATGCGTGTAGTAAGAAATGCCGCTCCTATAGCCGATGAAGTAAAAAGCGTTTATACATCGGCTCCCAAGCAGCAAACAGGAAAAACTCTTATAGTTTATTTTTCACAGACAGGCAATACAGACGGTCTTGCAAAAATAATACAGGAAATGAGCGGTTTTGATATGTTCCGTATTGAACGTGCAAAGCCCTATTCCGCAACAAGCAATTCTCAGAGCCTATATGCGGAAGCCCTGAATGAATACAGAGAAAAGGCTGAGCCTGAGTTGAAAGCATATCCCGAAGATAAGGGCATAGATATGAGTCAATATGATACAGTTATGCTTGGCTATTGTAACTGGTGGGCATCTATCCCTGCATCTGTACGTACATTTTTAAAGCACTATGATATGAGCGGTAAAACAATAATACCCTTTTGCAGTATGGGCGGCGGACGCTTTGGTCAGACAATAAGTGCTGTGGCAAAGCTTGCGCCCAACAGCGAGATCAAAGAAGGTCTTTGTGTAACGTATTCATCTTATGACAGAGATGAAATAAAGAAATGGCTTGAAAGCAATAACATTTCGGAGTAAATGAGAATGGATAAGAAAGGAAATTTTTATTACGGACATGTAAAAGACTTTGAACAAAATGAAATATACGGAAACGGTTTATAATATTCATCAATTAAGGAGGTTTTTTATGAAAATCGTTATAATAAAGGGCAGCCCCCATAAAAACGGCTCATCAAATATGCTTGCGGATCAATTTATAAAGGGTGCAGAAGAAAAGGGTCATAAAATCATTGAGCTTGATGCGGCACATATGGACATACACCCATGTATAGGCTGCGACTACTGCGGAATGAACGGAGAGTGTTCACAAAAGGACGATATTGCAAATATAAGAGATGCTTTGCTTTCATCGGATATGGCTGTGTTCGTAACACCTGTGTATTACTTTGGAATGTCAGCTCAGCTCAAAATGGTCATAGACCGTTTTTACAGCTATACTATGAAGCTTTCATCAAAGCATATTAAGACAGCGCTTATTACTGCTGCATGGGATTCAAATGACGATGTTATGCCATACATTGCGGAGCATTATAAAAAGCTGTGCAGATATATGCACTTCAAGGATATGGGAATGGTACTTGGCACAGGCTGCGGCACGCCTTCAATGACAGCAGGCAGCATACATATGGAAGAAGCCTATAGGCTTGGAAGATCTGTATAAAGGGGGTCGTTGAATATGAAATATACTAAGCTTGGAAGATCTGAGCTGAATGTTTCACGGATATGTATGGGCTGTATGGGCTTTGGCAATGCTTCGACAGGACAGCACAGCTGGACTGTAGACGA
>CANQBT010000118.1 GCA_947589405.1 uncultured Clostridia bacterium
AACACAATTCTACCTCGTTTCTGTAAAAGTCTACTATATCCTTATAATCCTTGTCGTCAAGCGCCTTCAGCCCTGCCCTTGTAGCCGAATACACGCCCTTATCCAGCTTTACAAAGTAGTTATAATGATTTTTCATAAGTACGTTTTTTATATTGTCCTTGCATTTTCGTGTTTCAATTTTGCCGTATTTTTCTATGTAGCACAAGGCGGCGATAAGGCTCTCCTTATGTGCCGTCACTATTTTCTTTTTGCTCTGTCCACCCAGATTCAGAGAAACCTTTCTGTTTGTTACCTCTTTTTCAAGGCTCCGCCGCCTTATCTGATTTGTGCGGGTATCCTCTCCCTTAGGCTCCAGTATGACATCGACTCTCTTTGCGGTATTCAACACCACAAGCAGACCGCAGTCAAGAGCCTTAAGTATATCCAGCTTCTTTCTGAATTCCTTGCTCCTCATATTCTTGGGACGTGGGATAACGGCGTATACATAGGGCGTAAGCTTCTTTCTCTGTACAAGCTGATACACAAGCTCTATTGTAAAGCCTCTCTTAAGCTCGCATATGACCACAGTATCGTCCTTTGTAGCCACAACATCGCAGTCCTTTACCTCAGCGTCTACTTTATAGCCCATATCCGTAAAAAATTTTTCTACTGGTCTGTAAAGCTCAGTTTCTCTTTCAATCATTTCCATTACCTGCCATAAAGCTCTCTATATCCTCAACACTTTTTATTATATCCTCGGAAAGCACAATACAGCCTGTGTCCGTTACCATAACATTGTCCTCTATCCTTATGCCTATGCCCTCTTCGGATATATAAAGGCCCGGCTCTACTGTAAATATCATACCCTTTCTTATAATACCTTCTCTGTATCTTCCTGTGTCGTGAGTTTCAAGTCCAAGAGAATGACTGACTCCGTGATAGTAATATCTGCTTACCTCCTCATCAGATGTAATAAGCCCTATCTCCTTAAGCCTGACGGCATAGTATTCTTTAAGTATTTCATTGAGTCTGCTGAACTCAACGCCCGGCTTTACAGAATCTATAACAAGCTTCTGTCCCTCAAGCACTATATTGTATATCTGTTTTTGCCTTTCAGTAAATTTACCGCTTACAGGAAATGTTCTTGTAATATCACCGCTGTAATACTCATACTGAGCGCCTACATCGCATAGCACAAGATCGTTTTCTCCTATAGGGCAGTTATTATCGGAATAGTGAAGCACAGTACCGTTTTTGCCTGAAGCCACGATTGACTTAAAGGCAAGGTCCCTTACACCCTGTCTTTTAAGCTCATAGTCAAAATAGGCTTCTATTTCATACTCATACATTCCCTTACGGGCATTTTTCATCATGGCATATATACCGTCTTTTGTTATCTCAATAGCTATTCTGATACGCCTAGCTTCACAATTCTCCTTTATTATGCGAAGCTCTGCAAGGGGATCGTGTATATTTCCCATTTCAACGGCACATCTGCTCTTAAGCTCGTTATACTCCATCTCAGAGATACCCTCAGGAGCATTTTCATTTTCCTCAATATCGAAATATATCCTTTTAATATTGTTTTCACTTATTATTTCTTCAAGAACATTGTAAAGGTCGCTGTTATAGCCTATATTACCGATACCGCTTATTTCTGTGACCTCCTGCGGAAGCATTGCCGCTCCTGTCCATTTTGCGCTGACTTCATCATAAGGCTCTATAAGCAAAATATCTCCTATACCGTTTCCGTCATTGTACATAATGTATATCATATCCTGCCTGTCCAATCCTGTCATATAATAGAAATTGCGCAGAGGAGTAAAGAGATAGCTTTCATCTCCAAGCTTCTTTGGCGCCCTTCCGCTGAATAGCACAGCCATTTCGCCTTTATCAATAATACTGCTCAGTTTTTTTCTGTTGTTTTCAAAAAAAATGACGTCCATAGTATCACTCCGATTATTTTCTTATAACCGATTATAAACTTTTTTTACACTTTTTTCAACACTATTAATAAAATCCTTTATCCTGAATTTTATTTTTACATTTTCTATATCCGAATAATCCTCTGACGTAATGTGATTGCCTTCATTGTCTATGGAAAGAGCCGTTACCGCCCACCAGTCCTTCGCCTCTGTTCCCTGTACTGCCAAAGTGCACAGCAGGGCTATGCATAAAAGCTTTTTCAATATTATCACCTCTGCACAATTATTGCCAAAATAAAAAAAGGTATTCCAAAAAAATTATCAGACCGTCGAAAAACAATGTTTCGACAGTCTGATACACTATTTATCGTTTTCCTTGACAAGGCTTTCCCATCTTCTGTCCACTTCTGTCTGTATGGCATCTACTATATACTTATATTCCTCCTTCACAAGATGCTTCGTCCTTCCCATAGCGCTCAGGAAATCAATAACGTCTGTTTTCTTCTTAGGCATATAGGTTATGCGTGTATTTCCGTTTTCTATCTCGAAAAGAGGATGATAGCAGCACTCCACAGCCTTTGCAATAACTTCTCTTTCATGTCTTGGAGGATCATTCCAATTAAGAGGACAGGCTGAAAGTGCCTTTATATATGCAAGTCCGCAGTTATCCGCATAGTACTGAGCCTTTTTTGCCTTTTTAATAAAGTCCATAGGCTGATTTTCCGCAACCGTAGCAACATAGGGAACTCCGGCAGCCTTGAAAAGCATAGGCGTATCCTTGTGTATAAAGGGCTTTCCGCTTTCGGCTTTTCCTACATGGCTTGTAGCTGAACGGGCACCCATAGGCGTGGTGTAGCTGTATTGATAGCCTGTGTTCATATAGCCGCCGTTGTCGTACTCGAATATTATCATATTGTGGTTCCTTGCAGCGGTACCCAGCGCAGAGCCTAAGCCTATATCCATACCTCCGTCACCGCATACCATTATAAATGTTATTTTGCCTTCGGGTATCTCTCCTCTTCTCTGTCTTTCCTTATAGCCTTCCACAACACCGCTTAGAGTAGCGGCAGTATTCTGGAAAAGATTGTGTATATAGTTCACTCTGAATGAAGTCATGGGATAACCTGTTGTGACGACCATACCGCAGCCTGTATTGAATATAAGCACAACATTTCCCTCTATGCCCTTTAAAAGCAAATTTACATTTACAGGTATACCGCAGCCTGCGCAGGCGCTGTGACCTGCCACAAGTCTTTTTGGCATTTCCGTAGCCTTTTTGATGTTTATATTCTTTACCGTAATACTGTTTCCGTTTTCCTCCACCTTGTAATCCAGCATACTGTTCTTATCCGTAACAGGCTCAAAATATCTCTTGTTATCATAGCTCTCGCCTTTGTATGCGCCGTAATAGCCAAATTTATATATATCCTTGAATTCAAGGGATTCTATACCAAGCCACAGCATATTCTCCGCATCCTCCGTATAGAAATCCTTACCGCCTAAGCCGAATACTCTTGTGATCACCTTCGCTCTTACGTCATGGTCATAGAAGGCGGACTTTATTTCCTTTGAAAGATTACCGCCGTTACTGCCATAGCTGTCCTGTCTTTCCCCTACAACGACCACCTTTGCGTTTTTGCAGGCCCCCGAAAGCTCTCTGGCAAAAAACGGTCTTAAAAGCTGTAATGTCAGCACTCCCACCTTATAGCCCTTTTCTCTCATATTGTCAACGGCTTCCTTGCTTGTTTCAAAGGCAGAGCCAAGAACTATGAATATGACCTCTGCGTCATCGGTCATATATTTGTGTATTATATTGTAATTCCTTCCTGTCATGTCGTTGTAACGGTCAAATTCAAAGGCAATTATACCCTTTGCCTCTTCCATTGCCATATTCAGCTGATACTTGTTGTTTATAATATCAGGCTCGTTCATGTAAGAGCCTATAGTTATGGGGGCATCACAGTCTATACATGTATAGTCGGGCTTGTACTCGCCTATATAGTCCTTTACATCGCTGTCATTTTCAAACATATGCATTTTCTTTTTCTGATGACTGGTGAAAAATCCGTCATAAGCGACTATAACAGGGAGCTTTACCTTTTCAGCCACTTTAAGCCCTATTATATTAAAATCATAGACCTCCTGATTATTCATTGCAAAGAATATTATCCAGCCGCAGTTAAGCGTATACATAATATCGCTGTGATCTCCCTTTATGCAAAGAGGAGCCGATACGGTACGGCAGGCAATATTCATGACCATAGGCATTCTGGTGCCTGACTGCACAGGCAACTGCTCAAGAGCATACAAAAGACCGTTGGCAGATGTGGCGTTAAGCACTCTGGCGCCTGTAAGTGAGCTGCCGTAACATATGCCTGCCGCAGAGTGTTCACCCTCTGCCGCTATCATTACCGTATTTACATCGCCCTTGCTTTTAAGAAGATCAAGACCCTCCGCTATCTGTGTTGACGGAGTGATGGGATAATAACCCATAACATGATAATCTATCTGCCTTGCAGCATGTACAGCCGCTTCATTTCCGCTTGCAAAAACCATTTTCTGTGAAAGCATACTATACCTCCTGATTGTTTGTACTCTCGCTGTCTACCCAGCTGTTTTCGCCTATATCCGTAAAGAGAAATTCCTTATTTATAAGGTCTATACAGCCTATATTGTCATCATATCTGCCTTCTTCACTCTCCACAAGAGCATGGGTGGGACATATTTCAACACAGCGCATACAGCCCTTGCAATGATAGAGATCCATGCCCTTATTCACTCCCTTTTCAAACTGGAAAACCATATCGGGACAAGTGCTGTCGCACAAGCCGCAGTCAATACACTTTTCCCTTATGAAATGAGGAACATAGCCTTCTCGACAGCCTATAAGACTGTTTGTCACCGAATTGCCGAACTCAGGATTTATACCGCCCAATTCTCCTGTTTTCCAGCCCTTTACCCTCTGAGGCTCCTTATATTCTTCATAGGGATATTTATCATCGGTGTACTCCCTGCACTCCGCTCTTGAATAGCCCATTTTAAGCGCCATTATATTGGCAGTAGTCTTTTCGGGATACTTGCTTCCCAGCACCTCCTTTACCACCTCCTCAGCAAATTCAAGAGGAATAAATCCGCTTGCTCTTACACATGCGCCAAGCATTACCATATTGAGCCTGCTTTTGCACTCTAGGGCTATATCAAGAGCGTCTACGACCCACAGTCTGCCCTTATGCATTCTGAGTCTGTCCCTTACCCTGTCATGGTCCTCATGAGAATTGACCACTACATCGGTATGAGAGCCAACTCCCGCCATAAGGTTTTCCTTTCCTGCAAGACTCATTACAAATATAGCCAACAGATCGGGCCTTCTTACAGGCTCGTTAAGGCGTATCTCCCTGTTGGAATAGCGTACATATGCCTTTACCGGCGAACCCCTTTTTTCAGAACCGTAGGAAGCAAAGCTCTGAGTTTCCACCTCCATATGAGAAGCTCCTATTTCGCCCAGAAGCTTTCCTGTCAGATTGGCACCGAATCCGCCTATGCTTTCAAGCCTTATTTCATACATATCCTTTTTTAAGTACATATTGACCCCTCCTTAACATTGTTATTACTTTATTGTGTACCAAAAAAAGAATTGTATGCAAAGCCTTGAATATACTGAAAATATTGTGAAATATCGGAAATAAATGCATTGCGCAAAGGGGTCTGTTGCATTAAATTTTTGTTTAGGTGAGTTTGTACTTGATGAGATGCGAACAATTTTACAACATTTTTTGGACGTGCAATGCACGCCCCTACAAGATATGGCACAGGTTTTGTCTCAATTTATAGGCACGATCATTGATCGTCCTTTTTACAAGTAACTTCTTTGAG
>CANQBT010000119.1 GCA_947589405.1 uncultured Clostridia bacterium
TTGCGGATTAAAGTCTGCGACGCTTTTTGTAAGCTGTTCACTACTTCAATTTTTATTTGCTGTCTTAATGTAATTTTATCGACAGTCTGCGGCGGTATGTGAATACCGCCGTTTATATATAAAATTTTATTCATTTTCAATACGTTTCCTTTCGCAATACCTGTCCAGTCTAAGCTTTGCAACGGCAACAGACGGAACTGCCAGCACAAGTCCCCATAATCCGAAAAGCCTTCCTGCAACAGCAAGAGAAATTATTATCATAAGGGGACTCAGCTTTACACTATTGCCTACTATCTTAGGCGCTATAAATGCCGAATCTATCTGCTGAAGTACTCCTATTACTATAACAGCATACAGCGCTCTTATAGGCTTGCCGCTTATAAGCGACATCAGTACTGCCATTGCTATACCCAGAAAGCAGCCAAAATAGGGAATTATGTTTAGAAAGCCTGTCAGCAGCCCTATGATTATGGCAAAGGGTACCTTTACAAAAGCCAGTCCCAGACTGAGAAGCGATGACATTATTACCGCATCTGTAAGCTGACCTCTTATATATCCCGAAAAAACTGTGTTCATATCTTTTAATAAGCCTGTCATAAAGCCGTAAAGTCTTTTAGGGATAATGATTTTCCCATATTCTTTTATGCTGTATTTTATTTCATGTCCGTCCTTTATAAAATAAAATGATACAAGTATGCTCAACAGAAAAGTAGCCGTTTTATTGCCTATATTTTTAATATAGCTTAAGGCGTTTTCACTTATTTCGCCCATAAAACTTTTTACCGTCCATATGCTTTTGTCAAAAGCATCGGAAACAAAGCCAAGACCCATACCGCTTAAAGCTCTGTCTGTCTTTTGCCTTATAATATTTATGTTGTCGGCGTAGTCTGCCATCTTCCGTGTTATATTTTCTATGCAGCCCTCTCCTGTAACGCCTGTGCTTATAAGACACATGGTTCCCAATAAAACAAAGGCCAGCAGAACGCTGCCGTATGTCACAGCAACAGCAATACTTCTTCTGACCTTTAATTTACGCTGTACCATATCCGCTGTCGGTGAAAGAATATAAGCGATAACAAAACCGCCTATAATAACAGAAAACAGCGAAAAAATCCTGCCTAAAATATCCATGAGAGCAGAATATATACCTGCCATATTTGTAAGAGTATACGCAAAGGTATCTATGATATATTTGGCAATATATATGCATATAAAAGTAAATATAGCGTAAAAGCTGAGCTTGAACCAGCTTCTGTCCCATGTTGGATTCATAAACGGCACCTTATTTCATCTGTCTGAGGACCTCAGTAATAAAATTCCACATTCTATCTATTGAGGAGATGCTTGCTCTTTCTGCAGGAGAATGTATATCATACAGATTCGGACCTATAGATACCATATCCATTTCTGGCAGCTTTTGTGAAATAATTCCGCATTCCAATCCTGCATGTACCGTTTCTATTACAGGGGGCTTTCCGAACATTTCACTATATATCCTTACCATCATATCTCTCAAAGGCGACTCTGATCTATACTCCCATGCAGGATAATCTCCTCTGTAGTTAGTTTTACCCTTATATTTGTTTCCTATACTTACTATTTCATCGTATACCGCCAGCTTTTCTGCTGTAACAGCACTTCTTACAGCGCAGAAAATACCTATTTCATTTTCCGAAGTCTTTATAACTCCTATATTGTTGGAGGTCTTTACCATATTAAGCTCTGTGTCCATAGCGATAACTCCGTTGGGTATTTCCTTTACGGCATTTATAAAGCCGTCTGCTGTTTCAACACTCATAGCCTTGTCGTATTTTGGGACACTTTCGGTCAGTATTTCCATATCGCTGTCTGTATCGGCATATCTTTTCTTTATATCAGCCGTAATAGCTGAAAGCCTTGACCTGACAGTTTCAATATCATTGCAGCATACCACAGCTTCGCTTTCACGAGGTATGGCGTTTTCCTTAGCCCCTCCTGCCACATAGCACAGATAACAGCTGTCGTCTGTTATATTGTCAAGTATTTCGGCAATTACTCTGTTGGCATTTGCCCTGCCCTTGTGTATGTCAAGACCTGAATGTCCTCCTGTAAGACCTGTTACCTTTATTTTTAAAAAGCTGTCAAAAGGCGCTTTAATGTATTCCACAGGAAGGTGTACGGCAGGTTTTCTGCCGCCTGCACAGCCTACTGTAAATATACCCTCTATTTCAGAATCTATATTTATAAGTCTTTTTCCTTTAATAAGAGATATATCCAGAGCAGAAGCACCTGCCATAGTTGTTTCCTCTTCAGTCGTAAATACCGCTTCCAAAAGCGGGTGCTCAAGTGTGTTGTCGGAAAGCGCAGCCATAGCCATTGCTACTGCTATACCGTCATCTGCGCCTAACGTTGTGCCTTCGGCATGTATAATATCACCGTCATATATGACCTTTATAGGATCCTTTTCAAAGTTGTGTACAACATCTTCATTTTTCTCGCAAACCATATCCATATGTCCTTGTATTATAACAGGCTCGCTTTTTTCATAGCCCTTTGAAGCAAGCTTCCTAACTATTACATTATTATTGCTATCCTGCATGACTTCAAACCCTAAGGACTTGGCAAAGCCGACAATATAGTCGCTTACAGCCTTTTCATTTCCCGAACCTCTTGGTATCCTGCTGATCTGTTCAAAATAATACAATACCTTATTCATGATTACCTCCATAAATACCTTTATAATTAGGTTAACCCTCCTTTATAAAAATATAAAGAAGGGTTATTGTTAATTCTTAAAACTGTGTATAGGAGCAGGGATCCTGCCGCCTCTCTTTATAAAAGCCTCACAGCTAAAGCCGTTTACAGGCATTATAGGAGCATAGCCCAGAAGTCCGCCGAATTCCACCGTATCTCCCACCTTTGCGCCTATTACAGGTATTATCCTTACAGCCGTAGTCTTGTTGTTTACCATTCCAATTGCCATTTCATCTGCAATAATTCCCGAGATGGTTTCTGCGGAGGTATCTCCCGGTATGGCTATCATATCCAGACCAACAGAGCATACGCAGGTCATTGCTTCCAGCTTTTCAAGGGTAAGAGCGCCTGCATTTACTGCATCTATCATACCATGATCCTCACTTACGGGAATAAATGCGCCTGAAAGACCGCCTACATAGGAGCTTGCCATTACGCCGCCCTTTTTGACATTGTCATTGAGTATAGCAAGAGCAGCTGTAGTGCCGGGAGCACCTGCCTGTTCAAGTCCCATTTCATTGAATATCTCGGCTATACTGTCGCCAACAGCCGGTGTAGGAGCAAGTGAAAGATCTATAATACCAAAGGGAACTCCCATTCTTTTGCTTGCCTCCTGAGCCACAAGCTGACCTACTCTCGTTATCTTAAAGGCTGTTTTCTTAACTGTTTCGCAAAGCGTTTCAAAGTCCGCTCCTCTTACATTTTCCAAAGCCCTTTTTACAACGCCGGGTCCGCTTACGCCTACATTTATTACCATATCCTTTTCCCCTACGCCATGAAACGCTCCTGCCATAAACGGATTGTCCTCAACGGCGTTGCAGAATACAACAAACTTGGCGCATGCCATAGAGCTGTTGTCCTTTGTAAGAAATGCCATTTCCTTTATTATCTCGCCTAAGCGCTTTACAGAGTCCATATTGATGCCGCTGCGTGAGCTTCCTACATTTACGCTGGAGCATATCCTGTCAGTTATACTAAGGGCTTCCGGTATACTGTTTATAAGGTCCTTATCAGCCTTTGTAGAACCCTTCTGCACAAGTGCGGAATAACCGCCTATAAAATTAACGCCAACCTCTTTGGCAGCCCTGTCAAGTGTCTTGGCTATCTCCACATAGGCACCTGTACCGCAGGCACCGCCTATAAGAGATATTGGTGTAACGGAAATTCTCTTGTTTACAATAGGCACACCGAATTCCTTGCCTATTTCGTCCCCTGTCTTTACAAGGTCAGCCGCATTTTTGGTGATCTTGTCATATATCTTGTCTGTCAGCTTTTTTACATCTGTATCTATACAGTCCAGAAGGCTTATACCCATTGTAATGGTCCTTACATCTAAATTTGCCTCCTGTATCATTTTATTGGTTTCCTGAACCTCAACTCTTGAAATCATATTAACCTCCGATTAAATACGGTGCATTGAATTGAATATATCTTCTCTCTGAAGTCTTATATCTACGCCTATTTCATTGCCTAATTTGCTCAGCTGATCTACGACCTCTTCAAAACGGTGACAGCAAGTGGAAAGATCCACCACCATCATCATGTTGAACCAGCCTGAAACTATGGTCTGAGAAATGTCCAGTATATTTATTCCATCTTCCGCCAGATAAGTACAGACTTTGGCTATAATACCTACTCTGTCCTTGCCTACTACTGTGATTATGCCTTTCATTGTTTATCCTCCTATAACAATATTGCATTAATGATAACATATTTTATGCCTTATTTCAACATTTATTTACTCCGTTCTCTTGCCGTTTACTATTATTCTGTAGCTGTCGTTTGAAACATCACATGTAACAAGGCTTACTATTGCTCCGCCACCGCTTACTATATTGTCAGGCGCAGATATTTTATACATAGAACTGTCGGCTATATTTCTTACAAGCTTTGCCCTGTCTTCGGGCTTATCTTCATATACGAGAGCCGCCATATCGGGCTTTTCCTTATAAACGGAAAATATTTCATACTTTCTTATGCCCTCAGAAGTGTAAATATAAAAATAAGGATATTGCCTGCAGTATTCCTCATTCTTATATTCTATAAGCCTTCTGAACATGGAACCGTCGTTCATGCTGTGACCATATATTATAGTCTGGTAATTTTCAAATCCAGGCGTTCTGTAGTCTGTGAATATGCAGCCTGCTATATTTCTGCTGCCGTTAAACGTTTTTTTGAGATATTCCTCATTGTCATGGCTTTGTACAATGGGATAGCTTATATTGCCGCCGCAGGCATAAAGCCAGCCCATAAAGTCGCCGTTTATATTGCTAAGGCTGTCATAGTCTACGGTAAAAATATCCTTATCCTCAGCTTCATAGGCATAAGTATGCAGCTCCGTGTATTCTGTTTCGGCTTTTTTATACTGCATAGTCGCAGAAGCAATATATATAAGTGAAGCTATTATCACAACTATTGCAGCAATTCTTATGATATTTTTTTTCATATTTACACCTTAACAAAAAAGTCCCTTTGGGACTTTTTTGTTATTCTACCTTTTCAATTTCATCAATAGACTGAGCTTCAGCGTTTTCATCGGCTTCGTTTACCTCGTCATATACGAGAGAATACACGGTGTATGCTGAGCCCTTGTCAATTACAGTTTCGGGATTTACAATCGGAATAGTGTCGCCCCACAGGTTCAGAAGAGCGGCATAGCTTTCCCTTGCATAGGGCTTTATTTCCTCTTCTCTGCCGTAGCTGTCAAGAACTGCCGTATCCGTATTCAGCTCAACGCCTGCTGTCTTTAAAGCTCTTGCAGTAATAGTGCAAAGGTCCTGAATAGTCAAAGCTCCGCTAGGGTTAAAATTGCCTTTGTCATCGCCTGTTACGATGCCAAGCTTCTTAGCTGTGGATATAGCAGTTGTATCGGAGCTGAGCACATCTACATCAAAGAATGTTTCACCCATATTTTCCGCATATTCTCCGCCTATTGCCCTTACTATACCATATGTAAAATCATATCTTGATA
>CANQBT010000120.1 GCA_947589405.1 uncultured Clostridia bacterium
CAACATATTTACAACAGGGCAAAAGCTACAGGGAAAATTGCCCTATAATCTTGTGACAGACGGCTGTATTTATATTTCAGCCAACATAAAAGAACCGGGAGTCATAATGATGCATGGCAGTATATTCATAGTCGTATTCGGCGTAAGGAACAAGGAGGAGTATACGCCGCTTCTTGAGCAGGTGGAAAGGGACCTTGCAGAAAGCGGTATAGACGCTGTGCTTTCTCACAATATACAAAGGGACGCCCTTAAAAAATTTTCATATGTTTCCCCTATGGCTGCCTGCGGTCTGTATTTTGACGCAGAGGCGGACAGATTCCAGAAGGAGGGCAGGGAAAGACAGATGTTTGCACAGCTTATAGGCGAGATAACCAATATTGCCAAGAATATGGGCTTTCCCTTTGATGAGGATATGGTAAAGACAAATATGGCAATACTGGATACTCTTGCACCTACGGCATCTACTTCTATGCAAAGGGATATAGAAAAGGGGAGCAGATCCGAAATTGACGGTCTTGTGTATGAGGTAGTGCGCTTAGGCGACATATACGGCACAGATGTATCAGGGTACAGAGCGGTAAGTGATAAATTCAGAAATATATATAAATAGAAAGGAGAATTTTTATGAGGTCAAAAAAGGTATTTAAAGTCATTACGGCTGTAATGCTTTCATTGAGCACAGCTGTGTGCTCTATAGGCGTTATGGCTGAGGAAACAAGGCTTCCTGCTTTTCCCGGCGCAGAAGGCGGCGGCAAGTATACCACAGGCGGACGAGGAGGAGAAATTTATATTGTAAACACTCTGGAGGACTATGATCCCGATACTGAGGAGCCTATAAAAGGCTCATTCAGAGATGCCGTAAGCGGTGACAACAGAATTATAGTCTTTGATGTATCGGGTGTTATAAATTTAAAGGATTCCCTTCTTATAACGGACAGGAAGAACCTGACAATAGCAGGTCAGACTGCACCGGGTGATGGTATTACGATACATGGCTTTGAAACAAATGTAAGCCGTTCTGAAAATGTAATAATGCGTTATCTCCGTTTCAGACCGGGTTCAGACAATGTACATAAGGGCGACTCAATGGACGCTATATGGGGCAGGAGTATGAAGGATATGATAGTGGACCATCTTTCAACTTCTTGGTCAACGGACGAAACAATGTCACTTTACAGGGCTGAGAATTTTACGGCTCAATGGTGTATAATAGCGGAAAGCCTTGCAATGAGCGGTCATACAAAGGGCAGACACGGCTACGGAGCCATATGGGGCGGCACAAACGCCACCTATCACCATAATCTTATAGCCCACCATACATCAAGAAATCCACGCTTTGGCGGAGGTACTGTTGAAGCTGATGACAACGACCATATTGCCAATTTTGATGTAAGGAACAATGTGCTCTATGACTGGGGCTTTAACTGCGCCTATGGCGGCGGAAGAGCCAAGCTCAACTATGTGTTCAACTATGTCGTACCGGGTCCGGGCACAAGGGACAGCGTTAGAAACAGACTTATTGACTGCGGTGAAAAGAATAAGCCCGGCTGGTTCTATGTAAACGGCAACTTTATGGAGGGCAATGAAGAGGTAAGCAACGACAACAGCAAGGGAATATATATATCCTCCGATTCAGCGCCTTTCACAACTATAGTTGACAAGGAATTTGAAATGGAGGGTACTAAGCCCGAAGATCTCCATACGGACACACCTCAACAGGCCTATGAAGAGGTACTTGCAAAAGCAGGCGCTACCTATCCTAAGAGAGATGCTCTTGACGCAAGGATAATAGACGAGGTGGAAAACAGAACGGGACGCTTTGCCAATGTACACGAAGAGGTAGGAGGACTGCCCTATACAGAGGAAATACACAGAGGTGCCGACTTTGACAAGGATCATGACGGTATAGCCGACGAATGGGAAATAAATAACGGCTTAGACCCAAATAACGGCAAGGATAGTGTGCTTATAGCAGAAAACGGCTATGCCAATGTAGAAAATTACTTTAACTCACTTGTGGATATGGACTATTCTCCCGACAACCCTCAGGTCAGAATAACATCTCCTTCCAATAATGGGATATTTGAAAAGGGAGAAAGGGTGCAGATAGCGACTGAATACAGTACGACTGTATGCAAGCTGGAGCTTTTCAATGGCGATGAGATCATTGATACTATAGAAGTAACTCCCGAAATGTCAGGAACTGCCTTATTTACAATAGACGACCTTGCAGACGGCACATATTATATTTCCGTTAAGGCAACGGATTCAAAGGGCTTACAGACACAGTCTACAGCTGCGGTTATCCATGTCAATGAAAAAACCTCTCTCGGTTCATGGAAGTCAGCGGATATAGGTGAGCCAAATATCAATGGAAGCGCTGCCCTAAAGGGAAATACAATGAGATTGAAGGGTGCGGGAAAGCTTCAGGGAAATAGCGACACAGCCCACTTTGCCTATATGGTAATGGAAGGAAATACAGAAATAATTGCAAAAATAGACGATATGACAGCCGTTGACAATCATGCCTTTGCAGGACTTATGATAAGGGAAAGTCTTTCACCCGATGCAAAGACCGTTGCGGCAGGGCTTTCTCATACAAAGCCCTACGAATGGAAGGAAACGGACCCCGAAACGGGAAAAAGCACTACATACTACAGAAATGCTTTCAGCGCCTATATGTGCGGCAGAAGAGAAACAGGAGGAGAATTTGACCAACTCAGCGAAAATCTGGATTCTCCCGAAGCTGCTGCAAAGTCGGGAGTACAGCTTAAAAACGATATAGCCTTCAAGAACTATAGTGAGTTTTTGGGCTATTATATAAAGCTGACCAGGATAGGCAATCGCTTTGTTTCATACATTTCTCCCGATGGTAAGGACTGGACAAAGCTTGGAGAAATGAATGTGTTAATGTCCAACAAGGTATATGTTGGACTTGCAGCTGACGGAAACAAGGTAGACAACCATATTGACAATCTGAACACGGTGGATTTTTCGCATATTGCTGTAAGGTAGGGTGAGCATATGAAGTATTTAATAGGAATAGACATAGGCACTTCTGCCACAAAGACTGTACTCTTTGATGAAAAATGCAATGTAATAGCTTCCGCTTCTCAGGAATATCCTCTGTATCAGCCTCATAACGGTTGGGCAGAGCAGGAGCCTGAGGACTGGTATAATGCTGTTGTATATACGCTAAAGGCTGTTGTTGATAAAAGCAGAGTAAACAGCGAGGATATATTGGGTATAGGTCTTTCCGGGCAGATGCATGGTCTTGTAATGCTTGATGAAAATAATGAGGTCATACGTCCCTCTATCATATGGTGCGATCAGCGAACGGCTAAGGAATGCAATGATATAACAGAGCTTGTGGGTGCTGACAGACTTATTGAAATAACTGCCAATCCCGCTCTTACAGGCTTTACGGCTTCCAAAATACTGTGGGTGCGCAATAACGAGCCTGAAAACTATGCAAAATGCAGACATATACTTTTGCCTAAGGACTATATACGCTTTAAGCTGACAGGAGAATATGCCACAGACGTTTCAGATGCAAGCGGTATGCAGCTTTTAGATGTGCCGAACAGATGCTGGTCTGATGAAATACTGGAAAAGCTTGGTATAGATAAAGCATATTTAGGCAGGTTATACGAATCTCCCGAGATCACAGGCTATATTACAAAGGAAATTGCAGAACTGACAGGGCTTTCTTGTAAGACTGCCGTTGTAGCGGGAGCAGGAGATAATGCCGCTGCCGCTATAGGCACAGGCATAGTCAGCGACGGAAAGGCATTTACCACTATAGGCACATCAGGTGTGGTATATGCTCATACATCACAGCCTTCTATAGATAAAAAGGGAAGGGTTCATACCTTCTGCTGTGCTGTTCCGGGCTGCTGGCACGTTATGGGAGTTACACAGGCGGCAGGTCTTTCCCTTAAATGGTTTAAGGACAATTTCTGTCAGGATTATATTGAAAGGGCGGAAAAGCTTGGCTGTGATGTGTACAGCCTTATAAATAAGGATATAGATGATATACCGACAGGAAGCGGCAGACTTATATATCTTCCTTATCTTATGGGCGAGAGGACTCCGCATCTTGATGCAGACTGTCGAGGCGTGTTCTTCGGACTTTCCGGAATACATACAAAGGCTCATCTTCTGAGAGCGGTAATGGAAGGCGTATCATTTTCTCTTACCGACTGTAAGGACATACTTACCGAAATGGGCGCAGATATAAATGAAATGATGGTATGCGGAGGAGGGGGCAATAGCCCTGTATGGCGGCAGATGCTTGCCGATATGTACAACTGCAATGTAAAGACTATCGATTCAAAGGAAGGACCTGCTCTGGGTGTTGCAATACTGGCAGGTGTAGGCACAGGCTTGTATGAAAGTGTTGAGTCAGCCTGCGCAAGCTTTATACATGAAAAGGCGATTTCTGTTCCCAATAGGGAAAATAACAGTAAATACAATGATATACATAAGCTCTACAAGAGGCTGTACACCTCATTAAAAGAGGATTATAAGGCTCTTGCGGAACTTGAATTGTAAAAATTAACCAAAAGCTGTACAGAAAAAATATTTTTTTTGTGCAGCTTTTGTATTGAAATTGGTAAAAATAAGTGATATAGTATAGGTGTATCAAGAGATACAGCAAAATGATATGCCACTATTTATTGGCTTTTTAACCAACTAAATAATGGGCAAACTTATCGAAAGGTAAGGACGCAAAGCCAAGGGTCTAAAGCTCTTAGGAGCAATGACAGCCGGTTGCCTGTTCAGTATGAACAGTAGTCTTATAGGCGCAGTCTATGGAGATTGCATATAAGTTTATAAGACGTTTGCGTTGCCATTCATATCGGGCAACGTTTTTTAGTTTAAAGCGAAAAAATCAATGGAGGTGGCATTTATGAAGAAATTAGTTCTCGTATGCACAACAATCGCAACAATGGCATTAGCTGCAGCCACAGTAAACGCAGCAGATTTAAGAAGCGCTATATCAGCAGGCGTAGACGCTTGTGAAACAGCTATCGATATTTCAGCTCTTAACGTAACAGCTGATGAGGCAATGAATGCTTATTTCGAACTTATGAACACAGATCCCGATTTCTTCTGTGTAGATGAAAGCGTAAGCGTAACAACTAAGGGTACTCAGGCAGTATCTCTTAATGTAACATATGACGGAACAAAGAGCGACATCGAAAGACGTCGTGCAGAAATGGACGCAGCAGTTGCAAGGATCGCAGCTGAGGCAGCAAATGCAGGTTCAAACCTTGACAAGGCAAAGGCAGTACACGATTATCTTATCAACTCAACAGAATATGATCATTCATTTGCAATGAACACAAGCTATGACCTTCTTGTAAACGGCAAGGGCGTATGCGGCGGATATTCTTTAGGCTATAAGATGATAATGGATAAGCTTGGTATTCCTTGCGAGCTTGTAACAAGCGCAGCAATGAATCATCAATGGAATGCAGTACAGATCGACGGCACATGGTACAATGTTGATGTAACATGGGATGAAAATTATACAGAGAGCATGGACACATTAAGCTATGACAACTTCTTAAAGAGCGACTCTTTCTTCAACCTTATGGGACACAACGGCGGCGCAGCAGCTGTACAGTGCACAGACAGCAAGTACGACATGGGTATTGCTTAATTATATAAGAAAATAAGATATTAACATATAAACA
>CANQBT010000121.1 GCA_947589405.1 uncultured Clostridia bacterium
GTTCCTGTCCTCAGAGGGAGTGAATCCCTCTTGCGGATTAAAGTCTGCGACGCTTTTTTGAAAGCTGTTCGCTATTTCAATTTGTATTTGCTGTCGGAATATTATTTTTTCAACTGTCTGAGACCTCCATTTGCTATGGAGGTCTTTTGTTTACATAGTTTAGCATACCTTCGGCAAGTGCAAGGAGTTTATGACGTTATCTTTGTCGTTTGCGCCATTAAGTTGATTTGACAATTTTTGTATGATATTATAACAATATATTATAGAATCGGAGTATTGTTACAATTATATCATTTGTAGAAAGGATAGGATATTATGGCACTTGAATTTAAAAATATGGATGAATTTTCACAAGGTTTTAACAATGCGCTTAGTGAGTTATTTAATAATTACGACTTCGTGGGTATAGATGAAAATTCTTTTATGGACGTAGAAAACAGTAATTTATTGAATGAGGAGTATTTTACTGCAAGAGATGAAGAACAATTGGCCAATACCCGTAATGATTTTGATAATTACATAAAAAAATTAAACAGATTTCAAAAAGATTATAACAATATCATAAAAGAGTATTCCGATTACTTCAAAAGGAATCACGATAGTCTTGTTGCGGGAAGCCGGGCATTGGAGCAAGAATGTGACGTCAACTATGAATCAATACAGGGCAAAAGAAGGTCAGCGGTAGAGAATTTATATTATCGTCGTATCTATGATAATCAAATTGCCTATGAAAAGGAAATCAAAGAGCATTGGGATAAAATACATGCACTAGACGCAGAGCTTGCTAAAATAGGATTTCCCAATGTACCATATAATATCTTAAGCGATAACCAGGTCAATGCCATAATTGATGAATATGAAGATTTGATGGAAAGCTACAATCAACTTAATCCTCTTGTAAGAACCTTAGATCCCGGAAAGTTTGACAATGTGGAATTTGCTGATATCCAAGAATCTTTTAAAAACATTACTATTTCCTACGAATCATTTTTGACGCTTGATGAAGATACTAATTATGAACAGCTCTTTAATGAATTATACAAAGGCCTTTCCGATATAATCTCAGCAAAAGAGGAAAAGCTTGAAAGCACGACCTTCCCTGAAAGCTACAAATATGCACAAATGGAGCTGCTCAAAGTATATAAATCACTTGTATTCATTACCGATCCGAATATTATGTATCCCTCTGTAGACCAAAGAAAAGATGATTTTATTGAATGCTTAAAAACCTGTAGTGAAAATTACAGATCTATTACCAAAAAAGGCGGAGATCTGGACAAGGCAAAAGAGCTTTCAAAGAAAATAGCAGAATATGAAAAAAATTTTAACTCTATATTAAACTATGCCGAAAAGACCAATGCAGAAAAAAATAATGACGCCATAAAGGGTACAAAGGTCGATCTCCGTGAATTTATTAACCACTCCATTGCATTAACCAAAAGAAGAGCAAATATCAGTACAATGTCCCAGACGAGTTTTGTTGAAAACCTGTCTGCAACCAACCATCCATATGATGAAAATGTGGCGTTCATTACAAATTTGGAGAATAAATTAATAAGACTGGATGATATCTTTACAGCGCAAGAAGCACAAAACACCACCAACGCAAACTATGGACAAGAATTGGATCAATTTCGCCGTGATTCCGATGATCTTATGCAATGTCTGATAGATAAGGCTATCTTATTCCCCAGTGTAAGGGAAAGTTTGCATAATTTTGCCAACACATGTAAAGAAGCAAACGCCCGTTCCGGTATGTTTGCAAACATCGCCAATTCTTTAAAATCTTTTATAGGCAGCGATATATTAACAAACGATCATTATATTAGAATGAATAACTTCCTCGACGGTGTAGATAAATATGTTACGAAAAATCAAAGGGATTTTGTCAATCAGTCCAACGTTGTGTCAGGCGCTATGCACGATTATATTTTCAATTGCGTAAATATATACAACGAAAATGCCCGTTCCATATATGAGGATATCAAAAAACCCAGAGAAGAGCTTCATCAGTATATTTTAAACACCGTAGGTCCCGGAGTCAGAACAATTATAGCAAAAAATGAGAATCATTCCGAACCCGAGCTTAATGCACTTGACGAGCAATTGGAAAACAACAGAAAAGAATACGCAAGAATTGACGAAACAATAAATAAAACAGAATCGTCTTTTGCCAATGGTTATGATGCTAAAAAAATCAATGCCGTACGTGCGTATGTCAAAAACATGAGTGATGCTAAGGACAAATTTTTCAAAAACACCCGTGAAACATTAGATCGTCAAATTGCCGAAGAAAATGAAAGGATCAAGGAGCAAAAGCGCAGAAAAAGAGCTGAAGAAAAGCGTGAAGCAGAGGCAAAAAAAATAGCGAAGGAGATGGAACGTCAAAAAAAGAAGGAAGCGGAGGAGCATGCCAAGCTTATAGAAGATACCGTTAATCGTATATATAAAAAAAGTTTCTTCGAGGGTCCTCATTCTTTCAGGAATCACGATGAGTACCGCAATATATATTGTCTAATGGATTTAATGTATGAGGAGGAACTTAATAACTTTTTGGAGAATATATGCTTAGATGTTACGGGTTATAAAAAGCGTGCTGAAAAAACTTATCGGGACAAAAAAGATCAAAACGATTTTTATAAACAAACTTTTTATAATCGTGACAGGGTATTTGTAAGAACAAAAGCTGAGACCGCTCGTAATCTTATATCTGTTGAGGAAAAAGAAAAGATTTTTAATGAGATCCGAAATGCGACTATAATCGAAGTAAAAAAACAAATCGCAGAAGAGGTGGAAAAACGAATCAATAAGGGTATGTCTCCCGATGAGGTGGTAAAAGACTCCAAATATAATTCTTTTGTTAGTTATAATTTAGTTTCCACAGATAATATGCATAAGATCTGCTCAAGTGCATTTGAACGCATAGAGCCTGAAATACGAAAAAAAGCAACAGAAGCCTATTCTCAATATAATGAGAAGCCCGATGAGAATTTTAACAAGCTTATCAGAGAAAACGGTTGGGATGTTGGTACGCAGCATCACTATAAAGGAGTCGGTGGCAATAAGAAAGAAGATATAATAGGAAATGATGATCCACCCACAGACAAAGTTGATAGACTTAAATATGAACAGACACGTCTTTCAAAGCTGAAAAGCGCTTATGAAAAAAACCGTGATCCTGAAATAATCAAATCTATAAAAGAAGATATAGATGAATTACAGAAAAAAAAGGAAACATTATACGCCAAGAGAAAAGAATTATCATCTCAGTATCGGGAAGCTGAAGAAATAGGAGAAAAACAGACGGAAGAAATTCGTTCTCAGCACAAAGATTTTATTGATAAATATAAATGTCTGCATAAATTAAAGTCTGATGTTAATTATTTTTCCATAAAATCTTCTCCAAAAAATATAAAATATATAAACGAGGCTATACAGGAAGCAAAAAAAGCAAGCAAGGATCCTGCCAATCGGGTTTTAACAGACATATCTGCCTACAAAAAACTTACTGCAGAACAATTTATAAGCCTGGCGGATCGCTACCGTTCTGCCAAATTTTATCTTGATTATGGTTTAAAACAAGAATTTGCGCAACAGGTATGGGATCGCAACGATATGGATAGAGTGGATCACGGAAAGGTTGACGATATTTACAACATAGAATATGAATTTGTGGAAAAATTTGATTTCCCTTCTGCCCGTATTCCCAACGTTATGAAAGAATATAATCGTCCTGATGCCATGAAGGAATATTTCTTTGAATTGGAAAAAAACCTGGAGGCAATATGCCTTAAATATAATAACGGTGATCTGGAGTCACTCTCTAACAACATAAATGACAGCTTTTCCCAAAATATTATTAGCACCCTTAAATTTATAGGACCTGATGATGATATATTAAATTTATTAAATAGCCATGAAAAAGAAAAAAATGACCGTGAATTTTACAAAAGTGAGCCTTATAATGAACTGAGTGGAGCCTTTTCGTCCACAAATGAATTTTTGAGACGTCTTTGTGACATGACCAATCAAAAGATAAGCGAAATAAAAAACAGTATCGAAGATGAGGCCAAAAAGCAACAGGGTCATATTTATGCTGCCATTGAGTACTACGATAGAAAAAATGAGTATGAAGCTAAAAAAATCTTTAATGAGATAAACAGCAAAGAAGAAACTCAAGATAATATATTGCGACAAATTAACAATAAAAAAAATACCATTGACAAAACGTGCGATAAATTAAGCAATGTGCAGAATGGGCTAAAATCCCTTGAAACCAATATTTACAATACGAATCTGAGATTAAAGCGTGATATTGTTGAAGCCGAAATAAAGATCGAAAATGTTAAAAAAGAGATCGCATATGAAGCTGCATGCAGAGATGTTGATATTATACAAAAGCTGTCAGATCCTATACCTGTTACGGTAGATCATAATATGGTCAAGGACTTAAATGTATTCGGCGGATTCTATTTTGGCCCGGATCATGCCGCTTTGGCAGAAAGACTCACGGGAATCGACTGTAGCGAATGTATTTGTAATATGGGAGCCTTTTTTGATTCGGATCCCGAATCACCATTTGCTCAGGCAATGAGTAAAATATATATCAATAATGTGCCTGCAACCGAGTTCTATGCAAAAACAAGGGATACAGCCGAACTTTCTCCCGGAAATGTGTTTGTTAACAGATTTATGGACGACTTTACAGATATGGCAAAAGCATGCTTTGATGGCAAGGATATATCTTTTAACAATCCTTTGAGAGGAAATACTATCTCTGTTATAGATGACGACGGCGTTTTGCATCCCGTTATGCTGGAAGAAAATTACATGAATAAAAGCAATATCCCCGAAAATCCCATAAAGCCTCAGAAGCCAAGCTGGTTCAGCAACAGCAAGGAGGAATACAGCAGGCTCATGGAACAATATCAAAAGGATATGGATGCATATAACAAAGATAAAAAATACTATGAATATTGTCAGAAAATTCTTGATCCCAAAACGCAAGAGCACAAGGATTATTTAAAGGCAAATGAAAAAATAGTCGAGATGAATAACCATTCAAGCAGTATGGTCTACAATTTGAACATGTTGACGGCTCAGAAGTATAAAGACGATTTAAATAAAAATATTAAAAAGGATCAAAAGTATGACCAGAGAATAGCCGATAAAACCAGAGTCCTTAACAGAAGTATTACCGAGTTGGAAAACAGTCGCAACTCAACGAATACGTCTTATACTGTTATAACCAAGTTAACTGCTCCTGTTAAGCCCGAAGCCGAAGCTACAAATTCAATAGCAAAAAACTGATAATATATTCAAGTAATTAGGAGGGTGATCATTTTGCCTGGAAATAAACATTCAAAGTATGAAGCGCAAATGCAAAAATTCCAAGATCTGATAAACGAACAGCTTAAAATCGTATATGGAGCAATACGGGAAGCAGATACATTTGAGGAAGTAAATTCAAGCGCTTTCAAGAAAAAGGTCACTATGGACAGCTTCGACAGTTTGCTCAGAAATCAAAAAAGAAATGTCGAAGATTTTAATGAATCTCTGAGGATCATAGGACTGGCTTACCAATACAGATTTGGCAAATTAGACGGCGCTGCCGACTATGTAAAAGATTATGTAA
>CANQBT010000122.1 GCA_947589405.1 uncultured Clostridia bacterium
GACAAAGAGGAACAAGTATTGATAATTTGGTCAAATTAGCAGATTATTTAAATATAACATTGGAAGAGATGATAAAAATTGATCTGAGTACCGGTAAATTGTTTATTAAAAATAAGCCGCAAAATTTAAGAAAAAATCTTCTCGATTTCATTGGTGATATGAATGATTATGAAGTGAATCTGCTGACTATGATCGCTAAAGATATAAATAAATTTGATATTAGCTGAAAAGAAGATGGATGGAGTTATATGAAATAGCCACCTTCTATGGTAATTTTTACCATAGAGGGTGGTTATTTTTTTTATGATGAATTTTGGTGGGGGAGTATTAAAACATTTATTGCTTTAGAACGACCCTATATTTATTGCCTTAGAACGACCCTTCCACCATTTCAAACAACTGTTTGAAATGGTCCCCCTCCCCTCCGACGCCCTGCGGGCTAGGGGAGGCTGGAGAGAGGAGGAGAAGGGGACGCCTTAGGTTAACGCATTTCAAAGGTCTTAATAATGTTGAAAAATTAATATTTTTAACTAACTAAAAAATTATGGGAAACATCAATCTAGGCTCCCCTTCGTAAGGTTCAGCACTTTGCCTACGGCTGTCAGATATTTCTTCTGTGCAATGAAGGTGCCAGCGCAAGCTGACGGAAGGGTGCTATATTTAATGTCGCTGTCGGGCGGATAACTTCTTCCGCTGCAATGGAGCTGTCAGCCCAACCAAGAATTGCAAGTCATGAACGGATTTGCATGGGCTGACTGAGAGGTCGAACCTGCTCAAAATTTTCCCGTGACCAGGTCACGGGAAAAAATCCCAAATCAGAGCAAAACCTTAGTTATGAATATCGGTTTTTTAACATTTCCCCATTTCATATCATTATACAGTTGACTTAAAGTCGGCTTTATGCTTTATCATAATATATATATGGGAGAAAGGAGAATACTATGAAATACAGAGAAATTAAAAGATGCGGAAATATAAAGGTAAGCGAGATAGCTCTTGGCTGCGAGGGCTTTATAGGAAAGAGCAGGGAAGAATACATATCTATGACGGACAAGGCATTTGAGCTGGGTATCAATTTTATAGATATGTATACCTCAGATCCTGAGTTCAGGAGTAATTTCGGAGCCGCTATAAAGGGCAGAAGAGATCGTATAGTCTTGCAGGGGCATATAGGCTCTGCATGGGAAAATGGTCAATATCTGAGGACAAGAAATGTTGAAAAGGTCAAGATCGCCTTTGAGGATCAGCTCAAAAGACTTGGTACAGACTATATAGATATAGGAATGATACACTATGTAGACGGTATGGAGGACTTTGAGAGGATATTCGGCGGCAAATTCATTGAATATTGCAGTACGCTTAAGCAAAAGGGCATTATAAGGGCTTTGGGCATGAGCTCTCACAATCCCATAGTTGCTCTTAAGGCTGTTGAAACAGGGCTTATAGACGTGCTTATGTTTTCTGTAAACGCTGCCTATGATATGCAGCCGCCAAGCGAAAATGTAGACGATCTTTTTGAGTCGGAAAACTACAAGAATGGCTTTGTAAACGCTGACCCTGACAGAACAAAGCTCTATGAATATTGTGCGGGTAAGGGTATAGCAATAGATGTTATGAAAGCCTTCGGCGGCGGGGATATGCTCAGCGCAGAGCTTTCTCCCTTCGGAGTAGCATTTAATGAATATCAATGCATAGAATATTGTCTTACAAGACCTGCGGTAGTTTCCGTTATGGCAGGCTGCCATTCTGCCAAAGAGATGGAAAAGCTGGCGGGATACTATGCTGCTTCAAAAGCCGATAAGGACTATTCGGCAGTACTTTCAAAAATGGATAAGTTTAAATTTCACGGCAACTGTATGTACTGCGGACATTGCGCACCCTGTACCGCAGGCATAAATATAGCCGATGTAAATAAATATCTTAATCTTTCATTGGCTCAGGGCAATGTGCCTGAAACTGTCGCAGACCACTACAGAATTATGGAGCACCATGCGGGAGAGTGTATAGAATGCGGCCGCTGTGAAAAAAATTGCCCCTTCGATGTTGAAATAATAAATAAAATGAAAAAAGCAAAGGAAATTTTCGGATATTAAGTGATATGCAGGTTTTATTGCGGAAGGGTTTGAGAATATGGGGCTGCTTGCGGTAGGTTTGAATAGCACTCTATACTAAACAAAATCCGTTTATAAATAAAGCTGTCCCATTAAGACCTCTTTAGTACACAGGTCATAACGGGACAGCTCCTTTATTCATATATTCGTTGAATGCTGCCAAAATTATTATGGATAGGATCAAACTTAACGGAAGGAGAAACATGAGTATGATATGATGTAAAAATGACCCACTCCTTTTTTTGATTTACTATTGACGGCGCAGTTCATTTCGTACTCTCATAAGTATTTTTCCAAGATGATTTTTCCCTTCGCCTGTGTGCTTGTCAACGCCCCAGTATCTGTCGTCCCAATCGTTGCCTTCTATAAGCATTAAAGCACCTGTTGCCAGTAATTTGTCACAAAGATCGGGGTTCTGAGTAAATTTAGCACGGATAATTCCATACATTATATCCTGCTTTACCATATCCCAATCCTCTCTGTATTCCAACAATTGTCCCTATTCCTTTGATTCTTTGGCTGCCATTAGTGTAAAGCGTTTTCTGATCTCTATATCCGTGGTTTTCTGCGCCTGATATGCAGCCTCAGAGCTGAGATATGTAAGCCCTTCATACTCTACGTTGACAGGATAGAAATTACTCAGCCAGTTATAGCCTTATGCATGGAAGTTATTTATAGAGTTGAATTGCCATTTTTCATTTTCACATGCATCAAGAGCAGCTTCAACGGAATTTATAATACTGACAATATGATACTTTATTGCAAACAGAATATCTGCGTCGTCAGTATATGTATTTTTCATTTTTTCCAAAAGGGGAAGAACATTTCTGCGGACTTCATCTATATATGAACGAATTTTATTTTGCGTAAATTTTTTATTTATAATTGAGATATTATGGCAGCATTCTATGGCCTTTGCAAGAGAGATCTCTCTGCTCTGAAGGAGAAGGTCATAATATCTGTTCCTTTCAATGTCATTGGCTTCGCCCTTTATAACATCAAATCTTATCAATTCGATCCCATGCTTTACTGCGCCATTAACAGGCAGTTCATTCGGGGAAATATTACAGTCTTCACATATATTATGCAGCAGCAATGCGGCGATCGCTTCGTCATTGCACAGTCCGCAGCTTAAAGCGCTGCATGCTGTTGTCATCGGATAGGCTATATATGGTTCGCCGTTTTTTCGCATTAGACCGTCATATTTTTCTTTTGCAAAGGCAAGAGCGCTCAGAGTTTGCTTCATATCCGATCTTAATACGTGTTCCATTATATAGGTATGCATATCTTCTGTGTTAAACGTGAAATTTTGCATATTTTACAACTCCTTTGCATTTAAAAAAATTATGTATTTTTTCGGTGTATGGCATAAAGACAGATTTATCATTACATGGAAATAAATTATCAAATGCTGTATTGCAATATATTATAGCATATTTTAAAACAAAAGACAATGTAGTACACATTACATTGAAGTTACTTGTTGTTAAAAAATATTAATTATTGTAAAAGTTTTCTGCTGCTTATATGTCAAACCCATAAATCGGAAAAGTCCTTTTCGGATATATAAAAAAATCGGAAAAGTACACTTTTCCGATTTTTTTAGCTATGCCTAAATACATACATATTTTAGCATATAACACCTAAATATGCAAGTTTTTTGAATATTTTTTCCATAAAATCCTTTAATCGGAAAAGTGTACCTTTTCGGATAATGCCGATCAATTTGAACATAAGGAGGAAAGAAAATGAAGTTAAAAAGGATCACAGGTGTGCTTTTATCTGTCATTATGGTGCTATCGGGAGTAAGCATTTTGTATGCGGATAATAATGAGTCCGATTCTCAGCTGAATGAGGATAATGTTTATTCCGACACATTAACGGAAACAGATGTTGATACTGTCATCGAAACAGATGAGATCATTCCCGAAACAGAGGTAACCGATGAAGTCGATCCTCAGCCGACTGACGATAATATCTATTCCGACACATCAACGGAAACAGATGTTGATATAATTGATGAAGAAGCCGATGAGATCATTCCCGAAACAATTCCCGATACAGAGGCGTCTAATGTAGTAAATTACCCGCTGCCCGGCGGCGATATTCATTTTGACACATCAACGGGAACAATAACAGGTATTGATAGGACTGTTACCGAAACAAATGTGGTTATTCCCGACACTATCTTGGGCACAAGGGTAAAGGCTATAGGTAGTGGCGCATTTTCAAGGTGTAAGGCTATTGAAAGCATAAAAATACCCGATAGTGTAAAGAGCATTGAAGCTTATGCATTCGGAGATTGTACCAATTTGAAAAGTCTGACTGTTCCCGAAAGCGTTACAACCATTGGCAGTGAGGCTTTTTATAACTGTACAAGCCTTGCGGAAATAAAATTGCCCTCAAAAGTTACAGATATGAATAGCTTTGAATTATTCTATGACTGTTCAAGTCTTAAAAGTGTAGCATTACCACAAGGTTTGACTAAAATAGACGAAAGATGCTTTAATGGATGCACCGATCTCGAAAGCGTATCTATACCCGACAGCGTAACATCAGTTGGATATGATTCTTTTTGGAACTGTGCAAGTCTTGAAAGTATAGAGATACCCGATAGTGTAAAATCACTTGGCGATGGTTGCTTTGGCTACTGCACTAATTTAAAAAATATAAAATTACCCGATTTTGTCGACTATATACATAACGTTTATGATTATTATATTTTTTCTATTTTTGAAAATTGTACTTCTCTTGAAAATATAACTCTCCCTAAGAATATGATAGATATCGATAGTAATTTCTTTGACAACTGCAAAAGTCTTAAAAATGTAGTTATACAACCAGGAAATGATATTAAAATTATGGAAGGTGCATTTGACGATTCTCCTCTGCTTGAAAATGTGACGCTTCCCGAAAATGTAATATCTATTGATAGTACAGTATTTTCAAATTGTAACAAGGCTGTACTTAAGCTCCATGTTGTAAAGGATTCCTATGCAGATATGTGGGCTAAGGCTAACGGATATAATGTAGTCTACGGTAATGCGCCTTCACCTCCTTCATTTGTAGTAAAGGGAATATTCGGCGGAAGAAATGTTACATTTAATTGTGCCACAAAAGAGGCTACCATATATTATACAACGGCTAATCGTTCAAAATTGGATCTGAATGATCCACACGTAAAACCCGGTGAAACAGTTACATTTAACGCTTACTACGGTACAATTTACGCAAGAGCCTATTACAACGGTCAATGGAGCAATCCTGCAAGGCTCATACTCAGAATACCAAAGGTAAACGACCCAACCATAACAAAGCTTTCAAACGGCAAGGTAAAGATAAAGACCACAACACCAAGCTGTATCGTATACTACACAACAGACGGTACAACGCCTTCTGCAAGCAACTATTCAGGAAAGTTCTGGACAAGTCACGATGTTAAGATACCTGCCGGAAAAACCGT
>CANQBT010000123.1 GCA_947589405.1 uncultured Clostridia bacterium
GATTAAAGTCTGCGACCTGGTTGCATGGCGAGCAGCATTACGCAGTAATGCGACCAGCGCTTTTTTGAAAGCTGTTCGCTATTTCAATTTTTATTTGCTGTTTAAATATTATTCTTTCGACAATCTAAAAGGACTGTTTACTCAGTCCTTTTTTTACCATTCCGTCATATACTTTTCTTCAAAATCCTTCTGCGCAATGCACTCCTCCAGCTTCCTTCTTACCCCCGAAGGAAGAAATGTTTTCCCTGTTCTGAAGCCTTCTCTTACGGTATCTATAAATCTCTGAGGATAGCTGAATATTGCTCTGAGTATTTCATACTCCTCATTGTCTATGCTTTTGTACGTCGCATATTTATTCATGGCACACTCCAGATCCATATAGGGAGAGCCTGAATTGTGAGAATAATAACAATTTTTCCTCATATAACGCTTTATAAAAAAGGCTATATCTTCAATATAGCTCATATGCTTCATATTATCCCAGTCTATAATATACACTCTGCCCTTTTTGTATATTATATTTCCCTCCTTCAGTCCGTTATGGCAGTAAGTCGTCTTTTCACCGTAGCCCAATTCTTTAAGTCTTTCAACGCTTTTTTCTGCTCTTTCCATAAAGCTGTCATATACCGAAGCAATATCCATATCCCACATTCTCTTACCCATTAATTTTTTTATTCTTGCCATATCCTTAAGCTCCTTTGTATATTTTTCAATAACCGTGTTCCTGCTCTCCCCTGCCGCATATACGATAGAGCTTTCCATATCCCTTAGACATCTGTGTATTATACCTATGCTCCTGAGCGTAACGGCGACCTGATTTGAATTCATAAAATTGAGTTCGTTAGAGCCAAAAAACCTTGTAACGGTATAGAGCCTGCCATCTCTTTCGGCATAGGGCAAGCCTTCGCTGTTTACCAGATACGTATCTATATTTCCAACGCCCTTTTCCAAAAGCTCGGTCTTGACAGAATGGATTTCCATTATCTTGGCAGTTCTGGGTCTTGCCTGACAAAACGAATATGTGCCGCTGCTACAGCCCAGCACATAGTAATACTTGCATTTATATACATTTATCGGTTTTATGCCAAATTCCTCCGCCACATCATATATAAGAGAATACATTACAATCCCCTCCTCTCATAAATTCTATGCCGTATCAAAGCGCTATATTACATATATCGGACAGCGCATATCCCTCTATGATTATATTTTTGTATATTTTTTCATTCTCTGCCAATACTATATATGAGGTGATATTATGAAAGTATATGTTGACGAGGATCTGTGTATTGGCTGCGGTCTGTGCGCAAGCATCGAACCTTCGGTATTTGAAATGGGTGATGACAACTTTTCTCATGTCATAGGCGATGTGACTGACGACAATGAAGAGAGTACCCATGAAGCAGTCGAAAGCTGCCCTGTAGAAGCTATCAAGGAAGAATCATGAGATCATTAAGACTGCTGCGGCAGTCTTTGAGCGTGTCGATAACATCGACACGCTTGAAAGAAATGCCTAAAGACATTTCTTTCAGTTAGTCAAGGTGGGGACCAGCCGTGTTTTCTGTAATTTAAACATAAATGCCTAAATTACAGAAAAGTCCCTGTCCTTTGGTTGCATAGGCGAGCAATAACACGAAGTGTTATGACCAGCCTCAGAGGGAGTGAATCCCTCTTGCGGATTAAAGTCTGCGACGCTTTTTTTCAAACTGTTCACTATTATAATTTGTATTTTCTTTCTAAGTATTCTTTTTAAAGACTGTAAGACTGCTGCGGCAGTCTTTTTGCTTTATTTGCTGTTGAAGTCAGGGGAAGTTTATGGTAAAATAATTAAAACAATAATACTATTACTCAAAAATAATGCAAGAGTTAATATTGACCCTTCCGATTTAAAAAAATATACAAAAAGGAAAAAACCATGAAAAAACTAATAGACAAATTCTGCGAAACAAAAAAGCTGAATAAAGATGAGCTTCACGCTCTGCTTGAAATATCCCACAAGGACAGAGAATACCTTAGTCAAAGGGCAAGGGAAATAAGTATAAAAACCTTCGGAAATAAGATATATCTAAGGGGACTTATAGAAATATCCTGTTTTTGTAAAAACGACTGCTACTATTGCGGCTTAAGAAGAAGCAACAAAAATGCAGAAAGATACAGACTTACTCCCGAAGAGATACTTTCCTGTGCCGACAAGGGCCATGAGCTTGGCTTTAGGACATTTGTGCTTCAGGGCGGTGAAGACGCTTGGTATACAGATGATATTGTCTGCTCAATAGTAGAAAAAATAAAGACAAAATACGATGATTGCGCAGTTACTCTTTCTCTTGGCGAAAAAAGCTATGAAAGCTACAAGAGGTATTATGACAGCGGCGCAGACAGGTATCTTTTAAGACACGAAACAGCCGATGAAGCCCACTATTCAAAGCTTCACCCTTCGGAAATGTCGCTTGATAACAGAAAACGATGCCTATATGACCTAAAGGAAATAGGCTATCAAGTAGGCTGCGGCATTATGGTGGGCTCTCCCTGGCAGACAGAAGCTACCATATATGAGGATATAAGGTTTATGAAAGATCTCCGGCCCCATATGATAGGCATAGGTCCGTTTATACATCACAAGGACACGCCTTTTGCAGAGTTTGAAAACGGCAGTACATACACTACTCTTGTACTTCTGAGCATACTGAGGATAATGTTTCCAAAGGTGCTGCTGCCTGCTACAACGGCTCTTGGTACTGCCGACCCTATGGGACGAGAGAAAGGCATACTGGCAGGCGCCAATGTACTTATGCCCAATCTTTCCCCTGTTTCAGTAAGAAAAAAATATTCTCTCTATGACAACAAGATATGCACGGGAGAGGAAGCGGCAGAATGTAAAAACTGTCTTGAAAGGCGTATAAATTCCATAGGTTATGAGGTGGATAGCAGCAGAGGCGACTATCCCGATTTCAGGAGGGAAAAGCATGAAAGAAATTAAAATAACAGATATAGGAAATATAAATATAGGCAATGCGCAGCTGGAGGAAGCAGGCACAGGCGTAACAGTAATAATATGCAAAGAGGGCATGGGCGCAGGCGTAGATATAAGAGGCGGAGGTCCTGCCTCAAGAGAAACGCCTCTTTTGGATCCTCTTATGCAGGCAGATAAGATACACGCCCTTGTGCTGAGCGGAGGTTCTGCCTTTGGCTTAGATGCCGCAAGCGGCGTTATGGACTATCTTGGTATGAATAACATAGGCTTTGATACAGGTATAGCCAAGATACCCCTTGTTTGCCAAAGCTGTATATTCGATTTAGGCTACAAAACCGCCGATGTGTTTCCCCGCAGCAAAATGGGTTATGCCGCATGCATCGACTCAGAAAAAAATCAACTTAGGGAAGGCTCTGTAGGCGGCGGCACAGGAGCTACCGTAGGCAAGCTCTATGGCATGGAGCAATGCTCTAAATCCGGGCTGGGTATGTACGCCATTCAGATAGGCGAGCTTAAAATAGGCGCCATTGTTATAGTAAATGCTTTTGGCGATGTTTTTGACAGCAAGGGCAATAAAATAGCGGGACTTATGAATAAAGAGGGTACAGGCTTTCTGGACTTTGCAGAAGAAATGTACAAGAGCATTGAGCCTAAGAATCAGTTTACAGGCAACACAACTATAGGCGCTGTTATTACAAACGCCGCCTTTGATAAATCCATGCTCTGCAAAATAGCTTCTATGGGACAGAACGGTCTTGCAAGACGAATTTTCCCTGTACATACTATGGCGGACGGCGACAGCGTTTACGCTCTTTCGGTAGGAAATGTAACAGCGGATATAAACGTTGTAGGCTCTCTTGGCACCTATGTAATGGAAATGGCTATCGAAAGGGCTGTGAAAACGGCAGCTCATGTATAAAAGCCAATGCATACAATAATGTGAAGAAATTGACTTGGTAAAGCGGTTATACTATATTTAAATTAATAATATTTACGGAGGAACAGGTATGAAAAGAAGCATTGCCTACATTCTTTCAGCAGTAATGATATTTGCATCAATGCCATTAGATACCTTTGCTGCTGGTAACACAGACTCAAACCCATCTGATGAGATCATAGCGCAAGAAGCCGTATCCGAATCGGCTGCCGATCTTCGTGCAGAGGTGCCTGCCGATAATAAAGAAGAGGACGATACCTCACGTTTTGAAATAAAAGACGGAGTATATGAAGCCAAAACTCAGACATGGGATTTCGGTTCATATCTCATTGATGAAAAAAAGAAAGATGAGCTTAAATATTATGATGAAAAATATCTTGCTGACAAAGAGCATAAAGCAACCGTTACAAACAATGCAGGCAGTTATAATGGCTCACCAATAACAAACTGCTATGACAAAAATTGGAAAACCCATTGGGAAACAAATCAAAGCAACTCCGGCAATCATACAAACGCTGTTATATTTGATTTTCAAAGTGAGGAAACAATAGGTCGTATTATTTACCGAGCACGTGTAAACGGTGCGCCCGGAAAGGGTTTTCCCAAAAAATATAAAATATATTATCTGGAGAGTAATCATACAGATAGTGAATTTAAGCTTTGGGCACAGGGTGGTATGGATACCGTTACCACAGACCCTATTGAAATATCATTTCCTCAGAGAACATTTAAAAAACTTAAATTTGAATTTGAAGAAGCTGATCAGGGTTGGGCGGCAGCAACAGAATTTGCCTTCTACAAGTCCGAGCATGCCAAAGAAGACTACACAAAGCTTTTCCTTGACGGTGCCTGCTCCGCTCTTGCCTATGATGTAAAGCTCAACGATGTTCTGCCCCTTGAGGAAAGACTTGTAAATTATCCCGAGCCCCTTAAGGGACTTATGAAGAACTACATAGAAGCCGCCCTCAGCATATTAAAGGTGCCGGGCAGAGGTGAAAACATAACAGCTCCCATTACTATGAGCCAGAGAGGAAGCCAGTACGGCGATTTTGGAAGAGTGCGTACCACATATGTTATAGGCGGTCAATACGATATTACCGGCTACTATGTACGTCCCGGCGAGACCTTTGGAGTTTATGCCAATTTCGACCCTAACGGCCCTACTCCCAGAGTAGTGCTGGCAACGGCAAATCACTATCCTCAGAACTGGTATTACGGTTGGGAAGGTCATACGCTTTCAAACGGCTATAATGAATTTACATGCGGTTCCGATATGAAGGGCTGTCAGCTTATATATTTCTACAACCCTGCTATTCCTCAGGATCAGGCGTTCCCGCCTGTAGCCCGTATAGTAGGCGGAACCAAATATCCCGTATATCACTACAATACAAAGGATCCAAGCAAGAGCGATGACGAAACTAAATTCAAGGAATTTTTGACCGAATATGTAAAAAAGACCGACCCGGAGCATGCAAAAGAAGAAAATGGCACAGCTCTGTTCAACGTATGCGAGCTTGTGTCCGATGAAATAGTG
>CANQBT010000124.1 GCA_947589405.1 uncultured Clostridia bacterium
TTTACTGTAGCTGAAGAAGACGCTCCTCCTGCTATGCCTGAGCAGTATACATCACCGAAAAATGTAGAGGTATCTGCATTGATGTTGCCTGAATTGTAGCATCTTGTAACTGTACTCATAGACTGACCTATTATGCCGCCTACAGCGCCTGTTTCCATCCAACTGCCCTTGTGGCTTACATTTCCACAGTTATAGCTGTCACGAATGGCAGAAAGGGTATCTGATGTACCCATACTTTCGCCTACAAGACCACCTGTATACGCTGCCGCTATTTCATGACCTCCCTTTACAGAGGCTGAATTGCAGCTCTGATATATAAGCCCTTCGTCAATAAGTGCCCCTGCTATACCACCTGCATAGCAGTCGTTATTCAAGGAGGTGGAGGTTCCTGATATACTGCCTCCCTCTACCTTACAGTAGCCGAACTGACAGGAGTCCTTTGCATAGCCACATATTCCGCCGGCATAGGCGCTTGCTGATTCCGATCCTGTATAGGCTGAGATCGTACAGTTTGAAACTGTATTGTTTTTAAATACGGTATTTATTCCATAGCCGCATATTCCGCCTGCAAATACACTTGTACCGTCAATAGAAGCATAGCTCTGAGTATATCCTGATTCATTTTTTATGGATATATTGAAATTACTTATTTTTACATCTTGTATTGTTGCCCCATTACATACACCAAAAAAACCTGCTGTATGGTATGGAGCATTTATGATATTGGCTGAATCTATCGAAAAAATGATACTTGCATTTTTTATTGTATGACCATTTCCGTTAAAAGTTCCCGCAAAATAATTATTCAGATTTTTACCCATAGGCGTCCAGTTTTTATTATTAAGATCAATATCGGATACAAGATTTATTTCATATCCCCGAAAACTGTTTCCTCCGCTTATCTGTCCGCCTAACCATGCCAGTTCTTCAGGTTTGCTTATAGTATATACATTATCAATATACTCAGGTACTGCGGTTGATGAGCCATCCCAGCCCTGTTCATCATTCGCATATACAGGAGTGAAGTATGCTGTTATAATTATAAATGACATAATAGCTGCCATAATTCTTTTTGTTATCATTATTTTCTCCTCCTTTTTATATTAATATCATTATCCTATCATGACTGTATATCAGCTTTATTTTAAAATACAGATTACTGAAAAATGTCAATTCCATCAGCTATCTCCACCAAGTGTTTATTCTGATGAACATTATACTTTTCCCTTACGTTGAGCTTTGACAAATACACCTCTGTTATAACAGCGGTATCCGAAGGCAGTATGTAGTCTGCATTTTTCGATAAAAATGTTTATAATGATGCTCAATAATAACCTTATTGATTTTCCTTGCTGTAAAAAACATACTCTTCCTGTATTTCCTCAAGCGGTATTTCGGTAGGGCTGTACATACCCGTGACCTCATAATGTATATCCTTCAGTCTGTTTATATCCTGAGGACGTACAGTAGCGTTAAGCTGATCCTCAGGAAGCGTAAGCATCTCATATACGCTTCTTACGATAAAATGGTTCTTTCCCTGAGCATTGCTAAACTGCGTCCACACAGGAATATAGGATACCTCAGTTATTTCCGCCTTTTCATCGTCTTTCTTTTCAAATGAAATATTCAGTATTATACTTGCATTTCTCGGCGGTGTGGTCTGTGAGGAAATAAAATTTCCCAGAGAGTATATTATAAAGCCTGTCCTCTGTGTGCCGTCGTCCTTTGTAAGCGTCCTCATTTCCATAGGCTGCAATACATGGGGATGACTTGCCAGAATAATGTCGGCTCCCGCATCAAACATAACGTCTGCCCACCTTTTAAAGGTATCATTGGGATATTCCTCATATTCGTTGCCCATATGGGGCAGCACCACTATAAAATCGGTATCATAGCTTTTCGCTCCGGCAATATCATTCCTTATAAGCTCTTCGCTCATTATATTTACATTATAGTCATTGTCATAGGGCATACCGTTCGTACCGTATGTATACGAAAGTATAGCAAATGTTATGCCGTTTATATTTTTTATTAATATGCTGTCTCTTTCCTCACGGCTTGCATATGTTCCAGTATGGTCTATACCGTATTCGTCAAGCTTTTTTATGGTCCTAAGAAGGCTTTCCGTTCCTCTGTCAACGCAATGATTGTTGGCAGTTGTCAGATAATTGAAGCCTGCTTCCTTTACTGCGTCAAGAAAACTGTCCGGCGTATTGAATGTGGGGTAATCGGAAATACCTATTTCCTCCCCACCCAAAACGGTCTCCAGATTTCCCATAACATAATTTGCTCCGTTAAAATACTTTTTTACGTCTTGAAAATTATGACTGAAATCATATTTTCCTGTATTGGGGTCGTATGCCTCCTTATACTGATAGCTGTGTACCATAAGATCACCGGTTATAGCTATTCTGGCAGTTCTTATGATCGGTTCTGTGTATTCGGGTTCTGTCTCAGCTACATTGACATCTGCCTTATTCAGTCCCACAGCATTTTTAATATCTGAACAGCCACTTAGCAAAAAACAAGTGACTATACATATCAAAGCCGATAATATTTTCCCCTTTTTCTTAATGTATTTCATAAAACCACCTTTTATATTATGATTTAAATATTGACCTGTATAAATAGGCGCCTTCGTTATCCTTAAGAGATATGGTGTCGCTGTCCATATACATACCCACCGACATATCCATCATAGACAGAAGCGCCGTAATATTCCATTGAAGCAAACAGAAAAAACAAGGCAGAATGTAATATTGCGCTTATTAATATTCTTTTTTCTTTTTATGCTAATGGACATTTTCCTCTTTTGGCGCCTTATTGTCTTATTAGCTCTTTGGGTATGAGGTCGTAGTCGTACATAACTTCGGAACGATTATCCAATATAAGCTCCTTTGCCTTAACATTTCCCGTTTCCTTTTCAATTATCTCTCTGTATATTTTGGAAAGTCTGTAATACTTGCCGTCTATTTTTTTGAAATGGTGATCCTCCTCCGGTATCCTGTAGTTGAAGGGAATATCCTTTTCGCTTCTCAGCTCGGCATGGAGCGTTTCACCCTCGCACCCTACAATGAGCTGAAAGGTCTGCTCCGTGTAGTCTATATTGTTATAGCTTACGGAAGTGCCTGAACTGAAGGGTACCCTTTTCCCTGCGTCGGGCGCAAGGCATCGGAATGTTTGTGGAACTCAGTAACATCAAGAGGACTGTGTAAAATGAGAAGATGTATAGTATTCCCAAGATTGCACAATCCTCCGCCTATGCCTGCTATTATTTTGTTCTGATGTATTATACGTCCGTCCTTGTAGCCGTTGCGCTTAGTGGTATTACCCACAGTACGCCAGAATGAAAACACCTCTCTAGGTCCTATGAGTATACCGCCTATTTTTCCGCCTTCAATAGCTATGTTGACCGCCTTGTTTTCCTGAAGTTTTATATCTATGCCCTTTCCTCTTTTTATCATATTTGAGCTATGCTCGTAAATGACAACGGGCAGTTTTTCCTTTTGTATGGTCTTTGCAAATTTTTCCCCACTCATAATATCCTGTATATGTCTTTTTATTATTTCCTTTTCAAGAGAAATAGCATAACAGGTCGGATTTATATTGCAAAAGAGCTTATCTTTATTCCACAGTATTTTTTATATTCTCCTCTGTATAGACATTGCCTGATCTGCCGCAGCAACGCTTGTTTCCTTTAAAATTTATGAATATTCTACCATACAAGGGCGAATTATGCAAGTTTTTGAATGTAAATTTTTAGAAAAAATAAATTCCGAAAAGAGTGCTTTTTTTGAATTTATGTCATATTTTAATAAGACATTCATTACATTGTTTTTATTTGTTATAAAAGGTTTTACAGGCAGATCCTTATTACGGGTGGTATCCGATATATGCATATCTAAAACAGCTATATCCGCACACTTAATTTTTATAATTACTCGCATAACCGTATACCATGTATATTTCCTTCCTTCAATAAATATCCCCGTTAAGGCTGGGGCTTTTCATATACGCCTTTAAGGCTCTTTTTATCAGCGATGCCTAAAGGCATTCTTATAACCGACATTTGCGAATCATTTTTGCCTGCTGCATGTTGGAATAGGCTTGTTATTCAAATCAACATCACAAACAAAAATTTAAGCCCTGAACTCCGTTATCCAAACGGTGTTCAGGGCTTTTGTGCATTACTCCCACTCCTAATTAACTGTTTTTGATTAAGGATCTTAATTTCATTTGATACAAAATGATATGTATTATCCTCTGACTGTCACTACGACGGTATCGTTCTCCTTTTTGCAGTATAGCGCCCATAGATTTGATATGCTGCGAGCAAAACAAACAGGGCTATGATAATTTCTATGTCCGTATCTTTATTTTATCTCTATACGTTTCTGCGACAGAGCGTACTCATTTCCCACAGTTCCGTTAAGTCCGTCTGTGAGATAAGTCATAAGTATCTCATAATCGATCATTCCTTCATCAATCGTCAACTCATTGTCCATGAACATATTAAGCCCGTCCCCGCCTTCCTTGATCAGGTAGTTGTGAGACGCTACTGTATATACTTTATCCGGCACAAGCGCCCTATAGCTGCCATTTTCATCAAGAACCATGACATTCTTTACTCTACGATCAGCCCCACAGGAGAGGAAATTTCCCTGCTCATCTGTCTCCACCGTAGATCTCACAGAAGTGTCAATGCTATATTTAAGCCCCGATACCTGCAAAAAGCCTCCGTTTTCACCTACTGCATTTTCCCCATCGTCCGAGTTTGGCAGACAGGAGCGGCTCGCCATCTCCAGAGCGTCCAGTATTTCCTGCCCCGTAGCCTTTGCCACGCACAGGGAATTTCCGTAGGGGTGCACGCCCAGTATATCCTCATAGGTTATCTCTCCCGCAGAAATATCTGCCCGTATACCGCCGCCGTTTACAAGCCCAATATCCGCTCCGGACACAGCTCGGTACGCATCTGCGCAGAAATCCCCCAGATTGGTTTCCCTGTTCCGTATAAGACGCATGCCTAAATCGGAAACGGTCGTAAGGGCTACCTCTGATACAGCGACACTTTTCGTCAGCTCGGCTTCAAACTTCTCTTTCATGCTTTCTATGCAGCCTGCCATTTCGCTGTCTGTCTCCTGATACGCCCCGATCAGCCCTGTGTGGATATTTCCATTTGCTGTAATGGTAAGGCGGCCAATATTGCAAAGTTTCGTACCCGTAGAGGACAAAAGCACATTCTCCCCGTCAGCATTTTTTACAATATCACAGGGAATTTCGCTGTGGGAATGGCCGTCCAGCACGGCATCGATCCCCCTTGTATTTGCAATCAGTTCACTTGACGTAAACGGCG
>CANQBT010000125.1 GCA_947589405.1 uncultured Clostridia bacterium
AAGCAACAGGCTTAGCTGCTTTAAGAGCTTCAACGTCAAACTGTGGGTGAAGAAGAGCATCTAACTGCTTAGGATCTATCATACATACGGCTTCCTTAGGAGTGATCATTCCCTCGTCAACAAGATCGCATGCGATCTTAAGAGCAGCGGCAGCCGTTCTCTTACCATTTCTTGTCTGGAGCATATAGAGCTTCTTATCCTCGATAGTAAACTCCATATCCTGCATATCTCTGTAGTGATTTTCAAGCTTCTCACATATCTTCACAAACTGATCATATACCTCAGGCATAACGTCCTTAAGCTGATCTATTGTCTGAGGAGTTCTTACGCCTGCAACAACGTCCTCGCCCTGAGCGTTCATAAGGAATTCGCCGAAAAGCTTCTTTTCGCCTGTAGCAGGATCTCTTGTAAAGGCAACGCCTGTACCTGATGTATCGCCTGTATTACCAAATACCATAGACTGTACGTTTACGGCAGTACCCCATGAACCGGGAATGTCGTTCATTCTTCTGTAGTATATAGCTCTTGGATTATCCCATGAACGGAATACGGCCTTTATAGCGCCCATTAACTGCTCCTTAGGATCAGATGGGAAATCTACACCGATCTTAGCCTTATACTCTGCCTTGAACTGTTCTGCAAGATTTTTAAGGTCCTCAGCCGTAAGCTCTGTATCCAGCTTAACGCCCTTTTCTTCCTTCATCTTGTCGATAAGCTCTTCAAAGTACTTCTTGCCTACCTCCATAACTACATCTGAATACATCTGAATAAATCTTCTGTAGGAGTCATATGCAAATCTTGGATTGCCTGTCTTTTTAGCAAACGCCTCAACGACCTGGTCATTAAGACCAAGATTAAGTATAGTATCCATCATACCGGGCATAGATGCTCTTGCGCCTGAACGAACGGATACAAGAAGCGGGTTCTCAAGGTCGCCGAACTTCTTACCTGTAATGGATTCCATCTTAGTAATATATTCCATTATCTGAGCCTGAATTTCCTCATTGATGGTCTCACCGTCTGCATAGTACTGTGTACAAGCTTCGGTTGTGATAGTGAATCCCTGCGGTACGGGCATACCGAGATTAGTCATCTCAGCAAGGTTAGCGCCTTTTCCGCCAAGAAGCTCTCTCATAGTGCCATTGCCCTCTGAGAACAAATAAACAAATTTCTTATCCATTTTTGTTTCCTCCATAAATATTTTTGTGCAATATTACCAAAGTGTAAAAATCGATAGTGATATTATAGCATACTTTGGAATACTTGGCAACATTTTTTTAAAGTTTGTTACTTTTAGTTAAAAATTCATCTTTTCAAGCAGATAATTTCTTAAATCTGCTATTTTTATCCTCTGCTGTTCCATTGTGTCCCTATCTCTTACCGTTACGCTTTCATCCTCAAGGGAATCAAAGTCATAGGTAATACAGAAAGGAGTGCCTATTTCGTCCTGCCTTCTGTATCTCTTGCCTATTGACTGAGCATCGTCAAAGTCACAGAGGAAATCCTTAGAAAGCATTGTATATACCTCTGTTGCCTTTTCTGAAAGCTTCTTGGAAAGAGGAAGCACGGCAGCCTTATAAGGCGCTAAGGCAGGGTGGAAATGCATTACCGTTCTCACATCTCCGCCTTCAAGCTCCTCCTCGTCATAAGCCTCGCAAAGGAAAGCAAGAGTAACTCTGTCGGCTCCAAGAGAAGGCTCTATGCAATACGGCACATACTTTTCGTTTGTAGAAGGATCAAAGTAATCCATAGCTTCGCCTGAATGCTCGGCATGAGCCTTAAGGTCAAAGTCGGTTCTGGAGGCTATGCCCCACAGCTCGCCCTTGCCGAAGGGGAACATATACTCTATATCTGTAGTAGCGTTGCTGTAGTGAGCAAGCTCTGCCTGCTCATGGTCACGCAGCACTATATTCTTCTCTGATATATTAAGAGATAAAAGCCAGTTTGTGCAGAATTCCTTCCAGTATGTGAACCAATCCAGCTCTGTACCCGGCTTGCAGAAAAATTCAAGCTCCATCTGCTCAAATTCTCTTGTTCTGAATATAAAGTTGCCCGGTGTTATTTCGTTTCTGAAGGACTTGCCTATCTGACCTATGCCAAAGGGTATCTTCTTCCTTGTGGTCCTCTGTACGTTTTTGAAATTTACAAATATGCCCTGAGCGGTCTCGGGACGCATATATACAACATTCTTAGCGTCTTCGGTAACTCCCGCATGGGTCTTGAACATAAGATTGAATTGTCTTATATCCGTAAAATTATGAGCTCCGCAGGTGGGACAAGGAATATTGTTGTCGGTAATATATTTCATCATTTCTTCATTTGTCCAACCGTCTGCATTGCCTTCAATGCCGTTTTCCTTGTTGTAGTCCTCGATTATATTATCGGCTCTGAAACGCTCATGGCATTCCTTACAGTCCATAAGAGGATCGTTAAATCCGCCTACGTGACCTGAAGCTACCCATACCTCAGGATTCATAAGTATGGCACAGTCTACGCCTACATTGTAGGGGCTTTCCTGTATAAACTTTTTCCACCAAGCTTTTTTTACATTATTCTTCAGCTCAACGCCTAAAGGACCGTAATCCCATGAATTTGCAAGACCGCCGTATATTTCGGAGCCGGGATATACAAAACCTCTTGCTTTGGCAAGAGCTACAATTTTTTCCATTGATTTTTCCATTTAAGTTTCCTCCTTGATAGGTTAGTATATTTCAGTTTTTTATTGTACATTATCATATGGCATAAGACACCAGCATACAAAATAAAGCAAAACTCCCATTCCGAAAGATACAATAAGCAATGCAACGGCAATGAGCCTGAATATGGTCGGATCCTTGTCGAAATATTTTCCGAATCCTCCGCATACGCCTGCAATTATTCTGTCGGAATAACTTCTGCAAAGTTTTTTCATAAACATTACTCTCCTTATTTTTTACATACCGCCATTCAGATGGAAAAATCTTCCATGCTGCGCATAGCTGTAATTTACTTTTCCACAAATAATAACGTGATCCAGCATTCTTATTCCCAAAGCTTCAAGCTTTGCCTTAAGATTTTTGGTCACACCATCGTCTGCTTCCGAAGGACTGCTGCTTCCGCTTGGGTGGTTATGAGCCAGTATAACAAACTTGGCCTTGCGCAGTACAGCTCTTTCAAGTATCCCTTCGATCGACAAGGTGACCTCGTCCGATACCCCGTCGTACATTCTGTCGGCAGCTATCAGCTTCTTGCCTGCATCAAGAGTTATCAGATACATGGACTCATAGTTTTGCCCAAGAAGAAGCGACTCCAAAAGCTTGTTAAGCTTTGTGACCGTATTTATAAGAGTGCCTTTTCCATAATAGCTTGACAGGTATTTCCTCGCCACATAGGGCATCATACTGAGATATACCGCAACATTTTCGGTAAGACCGCCGTTAAGCATAAGCTCCTCAGGCTTTGAATTGAAAATATTGTGTAAAGAATGATACTGCTCCAGAAGCTTTTTGGCAATAGATTTTGTATCCTTCATAGGATAGGCATAAAACAGCAGAAGCTCTAGGACTTCATAATCCTGAAAGCTGTCAAGGTTTCCGTCTTTTATAAATCTTTTTCTGACCCTTTCCCTGTGTCCCCTTCTTAAATCTTTAGATCCGTCTTTCATTTACAAAACCTCGTTTATGTATCTTATGTATTCGCCAAATCTGCCGTTATATATTATTTTCAAAAGTCTGTCGGTTTGCTCCACAGCCTTTGCAGTCATTTCTTTATCAAGTATATCGTTTCTTATGGCCTGTCCTATTTCATCTAAGTCAATGACCTTTACCGTTTTGTCGTCATATACCTTTATATCAATAAGAAGATCGTTAAAAATATATTCATTATCTTTTATTACAGTATCTATAATATCGCAGTACCAGTAAAGAGGAACTCCGTTGCTGTCGAAAAATCTGCTTATCTTAAATCCCTCGTCTATGAAATAGCAGGATATGCCATGTGTAAAATCTGCTCTCGGCTTTATTGTTTTCCATCTTGTCAGTATCCTGCCCTTTTCAATGCTTATTATTTCATCATCTTTCAGAAAGACAAGTTCATCGGGTATGAACCTTCTTCTGTAAAGCTTTATATTTCCCATAATACCCTACCCCTTTTATACGGTTTGAAGTTTATCTATAAGTTCGCTGTTCAGTACCTTTATACAGGTGCCGCCTGCACCTCCTGAGCGAAGCTCTATAAGTCCGGCACACTCCAGCTTGTGAAGTCCGTTCACTATTACGGAACGTGTTATCCCTGTCTGCGCCGAAATATTGCTTACATTTATCATCTGCTCCTTATATCCCGACAATAGAGCGGCTTTTATGCCCGTATACTCCCCTTCAGTCAGACTTTTAAGAGCAGTTTCTATAAGCTCGTTCCAGCGCTTTGCATACCGCTCCAGTTTTTCGGCTTCCATTTTATAATAAATGATCACGGCGGCAGCTCTTATGTATCTGTAATTTTCGTTTACGGCTTTATCGCTCATATACATAGAACCCATTCTGCCTAAGGATATGCAGTTTTCATACCTTGAACTTCCGTACAAAAACTCGCCTTTCCAGTCTGTAAGGGAAATATGTGAGCGCAGCTCTCTTTCCATTTCAGAAAGAAAGCTGCCGTAAAAATCCTTGCTGTTAAGAGCAAGTGATATAAGTCTGTCAACTCTGTCGCTGTAATCCATAATGAATACCCTTTACTGCACTACATCTTTCTCTGTTTCCTTTGTATAATTGCACTTTGTATTGCTGCATACTATTTTGGGATTTTTGCCTCCCTTTTCCACAAGAGGCTCTCCGCATATGGGACATTTTTCTCCCGTAGGCTTATTCCAAAGGATAAGCGGACATTCAGGATTGTTTTCGCAGCCGTAATATCTTCTGCCCTTTTTCGTTTTCTTTACATAGACCTTTCCTCCGCATACAGGACAGCTGACTCCTGCGTCTTCAAAAAGAGGCTTTGTATTCCTGCATTCGGGAAATCCGGGACAAGCAAGGAATTTTCCGTACTTACCGTACTTTATGACCATATTCCTTCCGCATTGATCACATATAACGTCTGTGACCTCGTCCTTTATTTCTACATTTTTTACCTTATCTTCTGCTTCCTTAAGGAGGACCGCAAAAACAGGATAGAAATTCCTAAGTATTTCCTTCCATTCCATTTTGCCCTCTTCCACCATATCAAGAGCCGTTTCCATATCGGCGGTAAACTCATTGTTTATAACATCGCCGAAATTGTTCTTTATAATATCGTTTACTATTTCTCCAAGCTCTGTGGCATAGAATACCTTCTGTTCTTTTGTAACATAATTTCTCTGTTGTATCGTAGTTATGG
>CANQBT010000126.1 GCA_947589405.1 uncultured Clostridia bacterium
TCATTACCGCAAGCTTACAAAATTCCTGCCTTGTTATTTTCCTGATATACTGTGACTGCAATTCCTTCGGTACAATACCTGCCCCAATAGCTTTTTCTACTGTTTCCTTAGCCCAGTCGCTTACTTCTCCATTTGTCTTTGCTGCGGCAATAGCTTCATCTTTGGTCTTATACTGATTGCCGTACAGATCATAATACTTTGTATCGCTGCCTTCCCATACGTTTTCTACATATACGGCGCCGTCTTCTTCCTTTACATAAATATTGCCGAAATCAGGGTACACTATGACCTTCATATCTGAGTCAAGCAAGCCCCCCGTAACATCAGAATGTCCCATAATACTATTTATAATAAGGGTGTTGCCGGGCTGTACCTCTGTACCTATTTCGAAATAGCTTCCCGTAAGAGCATTTCCCTTGTCGTCTATGACATAGCAGGAATGTTCGGTAAGCATAACTCCGTCAGGCCATTGGTCATACACGCTTCTGCCCTCCATGCCCTTTATGGGAGTTATAAACACAGGACCCTCTTCCGTTCTGATCAAATTATTGTCCTTGTCATAAATTTCGATATTACCGTTAAGGTACCTTCTTGTTTCGCCTGTTTCCTTGTCGTAGTATATCCTGAAATATTTTTCATCTATTGTTTCGTTGAGATCTTCATCAAGAAGGCCGTAAAGTCGAGGGTAAGTATCTGAGCTTCTCACAAGTATTCTGTCACCTGTGTAACTAATTTCATAATATCCCTTATTTTTCAATATATTTCCGTCAAAATCGCATATATAGTAAAGTCCGTCGCTGCCCTTTTTGTAATAATAATCTGTTCCGTATATATCGTTGATCTCCTCAGCAGGTTCAAATTTTTCTGATAAAAATACGGTTTCGTCCGTATCGATATTATAGCAGCGGAATCTTCCGTTGTCATACCATATACTTGTATATTTGCCAAACGGTATGGCAATTTCAAGCTCTTTATCGTACACGCCTGTTTTATAGTCTCCGGTAACGGCTATAATGCTTTCGGCAGCACCTTCAATGCTATTAAAGGGCTGTTCTATAAGTTTATTCCCATCTATATCGCATATATAATACAATTTTTTATCGGGATCGTTTTCGGTGATAACGATAAGCTTGTAATAATTTGTATTTTCGATCTTTTCTATATTCAAAGGCTGAGGTATTTTATTAAATTCCTTGTCATAAAAATCAATAATATTTTCATTTTCGTTTGTACATTCGTATGCCAATGTATGTACATTATATGTAATATCCGTATATTCAAAGGGAATAACGGTATTGAGCTGCATATCCATAAGCCCTCTGAGTCCTGTGGCATCGTCTGCCGCACAGAGTTTGCCATTGAGAGTGATCACCCATCTATAACTACCCTTTGACTGAACATTGCCTTTATCATCTTCCCAGTTTATAGTCTTTGCTTCATTATCATAGTAATACTTTGTATCGCCTATATTTTCATAACCTGCATAGGCTGATGTACTCATAATAAAACATAATGCAAATGTTGTGATAATTTTTTTCATTTTTCTTTCTCTCCTTTTTTATCTTACAGATGGATATTTGTTAAACAGGTCTATTATTCCGTCAAATATTGCCTGCCCTACCTTGTCAACGCCGTTTTTCATTATTTCCGCATCATTCTCGTTGGTAAGGAAGCCTATTTCGCAAAGCGCTGCCGGTATCTTATTTGTCTTAAGCACAACATATGTGTTGGATTTGACCTTTCTGTTATTAGTGCCAAGATTTGTAATAAGACGGTCGAGCATTTCCTCTGCAACAGCATAGCTTGTAAGTCCGTTGCCAAGATCGTTGGGATAAAGTGAATATGTTTCCGTACCGTTGGCTTCCGTATTGTTTTCAACTGAGTTTATATGTATGGATATAAACATATCTCCGCCTATATCGTGTGCCATTTCCGCTCTTTCTTCAAGTCCCACATCTCTGTCATCGGGTCTTGTCATATAGCATTTTACCCTACCGTCGGAATCCAGTTTGCTCTTAACGCTGTTTGCCATAGCAAGGGTTATATCCTTTTCTATTATGTCGTTTCCCAATGCTCCGGGCTGAGAGCCTCCATGTCCCGCATCTATGATCACTATCTTATCATATTTGCTTTTTGGCGGTATGGACTTGAAGCATATATATCCGTTTACATTACTTATATCCATAGCCATTATGCGATTTTCGTTAAATGTTATCGTTGTTTTATTGCCTACGGATACCGTACAGCTTTCCACATAATCGGAATCAGGTGTAAATGCAGTATTGGAGGTCTGTAGCTTTTTATTTATTGTAATTATGTATTTTCCTTCATTATAGTCGTCCTGCTCAGATATGTCGGATAAGGCTATGCCTGTATTTTTAACATAGAGAGCATCGTTGTCATAGTCATACCATATATATTCATTATTTGCTGAGGTCACAGGCTGAGCTTCTGTCGTGACCTCCGCCTTTGTTGTAAGCATTGCTGTAGTCGTTTCTGTGGTCTGCTCTGTGGTGACAGTAGTTTGAACGGTCGTGAGTGCAATATCTTTAGTAATGATATTTGCAACTCTTGTATTGCTGTCCCATTCTATTTTAAAGCCCAGAGCTGTCGAAACAAATCTCAAAGGTATCATTGTTTTGTTATTTATTATCATTGCCTTTGTATCCATTTTCTTTACTTGTCCGTTTACATAGGCATTTTCAGAATTGATAGGTATGATAACAAGCGTATTGCCATAGGTCACAAATACCTGTTCTATATCCTTTTTCCATTCGACCTTTGCACCAAGCTTTTCAAATACCTCTCTGGCAGGAACAAGGGTATAGTCGTTTAATATAATAGGGGGCATGGCAAGTCCCGTAAGCTTTACTCCGTCTACCGCTGTAAATACCTCCTCTGCATTATAATTATGCTTCTGATAATCATAGGTCAGCGTCATATTTATATATCTGTTGGCACAACATACCGTATGTGTAAATAATAACATGCTCATAAGCAATGCGGTAAATCTTTTCATTCTGAATCCTCCAATTCCTCAGTCATGTTTAAATAAGAAATATTTTCATGGGTTTCATCGATCGGCGTATCACAGTATAAATATTCAAGTCTGTCTGTCATACGGCAAAGCTCTGTTATTTCCGTATCAATATCCATATAAGTAAAATTGTTTCCGTATTTATTATCAAATCCTTTTACAAAATCACTTATTTGGGTATATTTATCAATAAGCTCTTTGTTTTTCAATATACCGATAAGACTGTCATTGACTGCATCGGCATCGTGTAATGCTGCTTTGACGCTGCCGCAATAGTCATTATCCGGATTATAATTTTCAACAGCATATCTTAGATCAGCCATTTTACTGTTCAACTCATGCATAAGAGAAAAAATTTTATATGAATTGACATCATTTTTAATGCTTTGTATATTGTCATTTATATCACTTTCTCTTTTTTCGATAATATCCTTGAGAGTGTTATCCGGTGTGATTTCTGTTTCTGAATATGCACTTTCCGTCACAATGCTTTTATGCTCTGTTCCGAATGTTTTTGTTACGTCATAAAATTTGTTCAACTCATCTGTATTTACATCTATAAGCCAACCGCTGAAGTACTCCTGTGTAAGAGGATATGAAAATATAAATGCATTTATCGTTTCAATTATTTCATAGGCATTATCAAAAGCCTGCTGTGATCCATGTATTTTAGCATAATTAAGCAAATCACAGGCATTGTAAAGATCGCTCTTAACATCATCGTTTCCTATACATTGAGCTATGTTGTTAAGCTTCTCTGTACAGCTGTCCACATCAATATCGGTCAGGCTTCCTCCTCTGTATTCAAGTTTATAATACTGCTTCATATTAAGAACAGTATCTGTCAGCTCTTCCCTTATTACAGCCTTTTTTAAGGGTGAACAGCTGTTAAGAACAGCTTCTCTTATTTCAAAGGTATTATATGGGTCATCATCATGTCCATTGTAAGACAGAGTATTGCAGCCTGTCAAAAAAACCAAAATAAAAAGTAATAAAATTATTTTTTTCATAACAAAACTCCCTGTGAAAAAATATGTTTTATAATAAATTTAAATCCATAATAAATGTGTAATTTCATAAATATTATATATATACTCTATCACTTAAATAAAGCAAAGTCAAGCTTTAAAAGGAGAACAAGACCTTTTCGGGCAAATACCTTATATAACGCCATGAAATAATTTATATTTATTCTATTTTGTATAAAAATTCCATGATATTGACTAAAATTTGATATTATGCTATTATTTGTATACATATATCATTAAATGTTAAAATACAAAAGGGGGACTATTGATGAAAAAAATACTATTAAGAATTGTCGTTATCGGCGCTGCGGCAGTAATTCTATGCAGCTGTGGTTCACGTACGCAGATGCGCACGAGAAATACCGACACAGAGAATACATATGAGGACAGAGAAAGAAACGATGGATCAGACATATCACGTGAGGAAAGAAGCAATGAGTCGGACAGATCAAGAGATAATGAAATAGACGAAGAAAAAGACGTTGTGACAGACAGAACAAATGATAATGAAATACGTGAAGAAACTTGCAATAACTGTGACGGAGAGGGCTATACCGTATGTTCATGGTGCAAGGGTACAGGTAAGCAGTCTGCTGCGGGTATGGAATACACTTGCCCTACCTGTGGCGGAACAGGTCAGGAAAAATGTGTTGCCTGCGGCGGAAGCGGCAAAATAATACATTATCCCGATTCATATTCCGAAAGCCTTCCTGATACTCAGATGCCGAATTCATCTCAGGTATATAATAATTTTGGCGGAAGCGGCAGCGGCAGCAGAATATGCAGCTATTGCGGAGGACGTGGACAAAGCACGTGCAGCAGTTGTCATGGTTCAGGCTATCTTGAACAGCAGGGATATGCTCCCAGCTACGGCGTAAGAGAAAAAGTATATGACCAATACGGAAACTCATCATTTAAATCAAATACATATATGACAAAGACAAGATGCTCAAGATGCAGCGGCTCAGGTATGGCGCCATGTATACATTGCGGAGGAACAGGCACTTTGTAAATATATTTATTTAAAGGTATTGTATTTTATTAAAAACCGCAGAAAATATAATTTTTTTCTTGCAATCCGATTCATTTTATGGTATTATAGATAAGTACTTGAAATGACGGGGCGTAGCGTAGCTTGGTAGCGCGCTTGAATGGGGTTCAAGAGGTCGCAAGTTCAAATCTTG
>CANQBT010000127.1 GCA_947589405.1 uncultured Clostridia bacterium
GAGTCCACCTCAAAGGGATCAAACCTTACGCCTTTATCCTTTATACATACTTCAGTACGGTCATCGTGATCTTCAATAGATATTTGTACCTCCGCACCGCTGTTTTCATTTGCACGGAGTATGTTTACAAACACCTCCTCGTAAGCCAGCTTTAGCTTATTGAGATCCGATCTGCCTGACGTATGTTTTTTAAATAGCTCCATGCCCTTTTTGTATGCAGTTTCAAAATCTCCTATATTAAAACATGCAAAATTATTCATATAAGACCTCACGCAAAATGTATTATAGATGCAAAGCCTGTAATTTCAAATACGTCCTTGACTCCTTCCGATGCACCCGTCAGATACATTTTACAGTCCTTTGAATTGCAGAGCTTCTGCGCCTTCAGAAACGCTCTAAGGGTAGCTGAACATACATACTCTACATTTGAAAGGTCAAAATCAAATTCGTTACAGCCTTCGTTAAGAGCCTTTTCAAAATCTGTATACACTACCTCGCTTGATATTGTATCTGCTGTTCCTTCTAATTTAATGACAGCCTTTTTATCATTTATTTCCAGATTACTGCTAAGCATTATACTGCTTCCTCCATTTCCTTAAGTACTGTTTCATTACGTCTGCCAAGATCGTAGTATATCTCTTCTCCTATAAATACGTTTTTCCTTGTTTCGCTTAAATCCATAGTTCCGAACTTATAAAGAGGACAGCGATAGCTTGGCGTAAATTTAGTTTTAAGAGGATAATTACCGAAGGTAACTATTATTGAATTGCCTGTGCTCTCCTTGTTGTTAAGTCTTTGCAGCTCAGAGGGATATATAAGCGGTCTTTGCTGTATCTGCTGTGAATAGTTAATATCCTTATCAGCCATAACAGAACCTGAAACGCTTCCTGTCTGCACAGTCATATTTCCGCAAAGCTCGGAAAACTCCTTACATGTGTTTATATCATTGGAGCCTATGAACATCTTCATACCACAGTTGGATTTAATAATATCGGCAACCGTATCGCCATATACGTTATTGAGCTGTGCATAGGACTGAACCACCATGTTGAACCATATCTTACGGCTTCGACCTACTGTTATCATCTTGTCGAACTTATCTATCTTAGGCATATTACCAAACTCATCCAGTATGAAATATACATTTCTCGGAAGTGAAAGGTCCTCTCTTGCAGAAGCCTTTTTGATAAGAGCCTTGTATATACAAAGCACGAACATAGATGCAAGAGCATGTCTTGTATCCTTTTCATCAGGTATCTTCATGAAAAGAGCAGTCTTTTCATCGGCAAATATATTGGGGTCTATATCCGTAGCGCTTGTAAGAGAACATATACCTTCGTCATTGAACATAGACATCTTGTCAAAGGCTATGGACATATAACTTGACAATGTGTTTTCGGCAGCTGTTGTTACCTGCTTTGAAAGAGATACGCACCTTGCAATGGGTGAACGGCCTGCAAAGTAATTTTTAAGGGCTTCAAAGTTATTTTCTGAATTGGATATGGCCTTGTTAAGATTGTAGAAATTGTACTTTTCCTTTGTCATACCCAGCTCAGGCTTTTCGCTGTCCTCAAGCATGGCAAGAAGCGTTGCCATAACTATTGAACGGGCGCCCTTCTCCCACACGGGATCGTCTGATGACTCTATAGGACAGAGCACGCTTACAAGGTCATTGAGATCCTCATAAAGCTCATCGTATATTATCTGCCTCTTCATTTTAGCGTCTATTATTACCTTGTCTATATCCGAATAAGCCCTATTGTCATATTCATACCACTTTTCATTAAATGTTTCCTTTTCGTCCTGAAGCTCTAAGCTGTTGTAGCTGTCTATAGGATCAGTATGCTCCAGTATATTGTTTCCAGCTTCTATATACATCTGATAGCGGTCATATATATCTCCCAAAGGATTCCATCTGAATGAAGAATAGGTATCTCTCAGGTCAAGTACCATTACCTTATAGCCCTTCTCCTGAAGAAAAGCCGAATGGAGCTGGAAAAGCTCGCCCTTAGGGTCAGTCATTATCATAGAAGAGCCTGCTCCCGATGCAGCCAATATCTGTATCATGGGATTAATAAATGTAGTTGTCTTACCTGAACCGGTAGAACCTATTATTATACTGTGCATAGGGCTGGCTATATTGATCTTAAGTCCTGCATTTTTCTCATAGAATGCTCTTACGGGTACACCGTCCTTCTTGGAATCCCCAAGTCTTGAAAAATTGTTGGGAGGGAAGTTTGAATCTCTTTCTTTAGAGGTCATAAAGCGTGAATCCTCAAGTCCTGCCTTTACTGCTGTCACCTTGTTGGAATTCATTATTTTCTTTGCACTCTTTGAGCTGTGATTGCCGAATACAAAGTATAAAATACAAAAGCAGACCAGCAGGAAGGCTCCCGTCAGGTATGTAGACAGCTTTGCAAATACCGAAAAATCAAGAAGAAGCCAGTAATTGCCTGTCTGTATAGCTTCCATCGAATTTTGCAGAAAGCTTGTGACAACAGCGCCTATAACAGTAGACAAGGCTGCCGTTATAAGCAAATAAGTAAGCAGTTTTTTAGATTTTTCTTTTATTTTTTCCTTCATATCTTTATCTTCCTTTCTTTAAAAATATTGTTATGAAATACTTATATAAGGCATTCCCAACGGAATTCTTTATATAAATATTCCATAATATAACTTATCTGAAGATAAAAATGGAACTTGTTCCGATTTTTATCGAGGATAAGTTACCGACACGCTAGTGGAGGTATTTATATTAAAATTCACAAGCAAAGCGAAGTGAATTTAGTAAATTATGAAATAATTTACAATCGGAACATAGTTCCGATAATATGAATTTATTGCCTACATAAGGCAGACCTTATGCAGGCAAAATTCATATTAAGCACGATCAACCAATGTTTGTGCCTGCTGCACTATTTACCCACTTTTCAAGCGGGCCAAGTCCAACCTTAAGAGCAACTATAAGAATGAATATAAGCAGGAAGCCTATTATAGCATTCTTAAGGTGCTGCTTTGCCTTTTCTCTTTCCTGAGGCTCCTCTGCCTTAGCAAGCTTTGCGCCAAGGAATACAGAGTAGATAGCACCTATAGCTACAACGAGAGCGATAACAGGAGTTAAAGCGCCGTCAAGAAGCTGAATAATAGGTTGCGTCATCGCATCAACAGGATTTGTTGTGGCTTCTAACAAGAATAAACCGTACATAGTTATTCTCCTTTCTTAATTTTTTTGGCAAATTGCCTTTTTATGTAAAGTCATAAAATGACCTACTGACTCTATTTCTTACCCAATGTAGGCGTATCGATTTCCTTTTCCTTTGTAATAAAAGGTGTAGGCTTAGCCTTCTCAACAGGAGGCTTATTCTGCATAGCCCTTGACATATCTACAAGCTCATCAAGGCTTACACGCCTTACAAATGGATTGTTTTCACCGGCTGCCTTTGAAGCTGAGACCTGTTTTTCAACAACAGTCTCATTTTTGGGGGCAAAGGTGTTCGGTATTTTGTAATCAAGCCCCTGCTCTCTTTTTTCTCTTTCTGCTTTAAGGCTTGATATATGTTCTTCCCACTTGGCACGATCATCTGCCATAGTATAGCCTCCTTACCTTATATGAATATTTTTTCCTATATAGGAAGAATACAATTTAACAGCTGCCGCCGATACTATAAGCAACAGTATGAGCCACAGAATAGTTACGGCAGACTTTATTTTAAGATTGACAACATATGTGTTGCTGTTGCCTGCGCTATCCAGCGCTACTATCCTGTAAAGTCCCGGAGTGTTTATGTCCTCAGGAGCATCTTCCTGAAGGACGCCGCCTTTATATATCTCTACTTCTGTGTTTTCATTGTCCTTTACTATTCTGAAATTATTTTTCGCAATACCTCCTGCTCCTACGCCCTCAAGAGTAAGAGTCGGAGCCGTAGTATCTCTTGAAAAATTCAGAGTATAGTCCGGGAGAGTACCGTCTATGCTTTTAAACAATATTCTGTAATTACCGTCTTTCTCTGTCTTGTAAAAGCTTCCCTCAACTGTCTGCTTCTGACCCTCCAGCATTACCGATGAGATATTATAATCCTGAGGCGGATCTATATAATTAAGACGATTCTGAGGTCCATCTATTATATAAAAGCTGTATATTGCCACATCTGCAATATTGAAATAAGAGCTGTCCGCATTAAGAGCGGCATTTTCCATAGCTTCATCGGAAAAGCCCTGAAGATCGCTTTCCGTATACATTTCATCGTTAATATCTGCCGAATCATATACGAAGCTCAGTACATAATATCCCGGATCTGAAAATGTCTTTCCGCTTGAAAAGCCTGTTTCCACACCGTCCTTATAGGCAGTTATGCTCATTTTCCTATCAGAGGGGGTATATATCTTGACAGAGCCATCTGTTACGGCATAATTCGGAATGGTGGAACGGAAGGTATAGAGTTCTCTCATCGACAGAGAATACATATTATCCTCAGCAGAATAGGACTGTGTAAAAGAAGTTTTGTTATAAAAGCTTTCATCTGAGTCCAGGTCCTCCGCAGAGGGTTCTTTTATAATAAAGCCTATGCTTCCGCTGTCTTTTCCGTTACTGACCGTAAGAGTATAACTGCCGTTGCCGTATATGTAACCTCCCGACAATATCTCAACATCCTCACCGTCTTTTTTAAGACTGACATAGGTGTAATCATTATATGTAAACTTGATCACATTGCCAACGATCTTGCCAAGCTGCTGAGAGCTTGTTACATAATTTCTTTCGTCCAGATAATATCTGTATTCACCTGTGTCCTCAATATAGGTCTCCTCCAGACCTATAGAAGCAGCAAATGAGCTGACAGAAAATAAAAGCATAAGAATATATGTAATAATTATTGCTTTTTTCATTTTATCACCGTATCCAGACTGTTAATAAGCTCTATATCCTCGCTTAATACTGCATATTCATATATTTCGCTGTCAAGCAGCGTATTTACTCTGGCGCCGTCTACAGATGCCGCTATTTCTCCGCCTATGCTGTCTGAGCATACTACTGCGCCTATGACGCCTTCCTTCAGATCGGAAATAAGAGCGTTTCTGTCCTTATATGATGTGATCTTGGCGCCTTCGGGAACATTTATGAATCTTATATATTCAAAATCTTCGGGTACGCCTACATTTACATTTTCCAAATCTGTAGACA
>CANQBT010000128.1 GCA_947589405.1 uncultured Clostridia bacterium
GCAGAGAGATACTGCGTATCTGAATAAAAAGTTTCGTTAACTTATCTTCGATGAAAATTAAAGCAAGCTTTATTTTCTTTTCGGTTTAACCTCTATGTTTTTGCTGAAATACTCCGTATTTCAATGCTTACGCATTATGTTTTACCTCCCTTTGGTCGGTAAAACGCAAAAACATATCGGTAATTTATCCTCGCCGAAAATCGGAACAAGCTTTGTTTAACCGTTCTCTGCTCAACCTCAACCTTTTATCATAAGTCAAACTGCGTTTGCCTTACTTTGCTTACGCAAAGTGGATACTGTCGTATCCTGATAAAAGGTTTCGGTACTCAACTTTTTATTCTAATACAAACTGCGTTTGTATTCCTCTGCTGTCGCAGAGAGATACTGCGTATCTGAATAAAAAGTTTCGTTAACTTATCTTCGATGAAAATTAAAGCAAGCTTTATTTTCATCTTCAGATAAGTTATATTATACACCATCTTTTGGTTAAAATCCATAGGTAAATATGAAAAATTTACCGTTTTTTTGATAAATATATGAAAAGAAGCCTTGTTTGCTGTATTTTTATTCGTTGATTATTTGGATTTTGGTATTTGTATATAAATATTTTGTCTGCATTTTAACTAATATGGCATTATATGTATTTTTATACACTTTCACGCAGTATTTCAAGAAATTTGGCGGCTGCTTTTGAAAAGGTCCTATATTTTTTCCAGCTTATATCAAGACCAACCTCAAGGCGAGGTTCTATAGGCTTGAAGCAGAGGGGGCTGTCACTTCCGCATCTTATGATCCCATCGATACAAAGGGCGCAGCCCACTTTTTCTTCAACCAGAAGCGAAGCATTATACAGTAGATTGTATGTAGCTACAATGTTAAGCTTACTGTATTCTCCGCCTGAAAAGCCCAGCATTTCTCCCTGAAATTGTTCGGAGCAGATCATGGGAATATCCATAAGATCCTCTGTTGTTATAACTTCTTTTGAGGAAAGGGGATCGTCCTTTCTCATGAGCACTCCCCATACATCGGTGGTTCTGAGTTGTATATAGTCGTATTTTGTCATATCCGCAGGCTCTATGAATATGCCGAAGTCCAGAAGTCCTCTTTCAAGTCTTTCTGCAATATCCTCTGTATGTCCGCTGAAAAGATGTATTTTTATATTGGGATATTCCCTTCGGAGTTTTTCTGTGACCTTTGCAACTATTCTCATGCCTTCGGTCTCTCCGCCGCCTATATACACATCGCCGCTTACATTTTCGTTTGAAGCGTTTATCTCGGCTTTTGTTATCTCCATAAGCGCAACCATTTCCTCTGCTCTTTTGCGCAGAAGCATTCCTTCCTTAGTAAGCGTTATTTTTCTGCTCCCTCTTATAAAAAGCTGTGTTCCCAGCTCTTCTTCAAGAGCTCTGAGCTGTCTTGAAAGAGGAGGCTGGGTCATATAAAGCCTTTCTGCAGCCTTTGTTATGCTTTCTTCTCTTGCTGTTGTAAGAAAATATTTCAAAACCTTTATATCCATTTCATTACCTCCTTTGTATAGAGTATAGCATTTATTGCCATACCTTTCAAGTATGGAATACTATTTAACATATATATTTGATATTACAGTACTGCTGCATTATAATTATATCAGATAGGAAAGGAAGGCGTAAAAAAATGGACATTCTGGAAAGAGACAGGAAAGGATTTCCCGTATCAAACAGGGAAGATGAAATTTATAAAATACAGGAAATACAGAACAGAACAAGGCAAATACTTGCTGAGCTTAATCTCAAATACCACAATGACGAGGACATAAGGCATATTATGGAGAAGCTGACAGGAAGGACTATAGATGAAAGCGTAACTGTATATACTCCCTTTTATACTGACTTTGGCAGAAATATTGTGCTTGGAAGGGATATATTTATAAACAGCGGCTGTACGTTTATGGACAGAGGTACTATAACGATAGGCAATGGAGCTTATATAGGTCCTAATGCAAATCTTGTTACTATAAATCACGATATAGACCCTTATAAAAGGCATATTACTTACTGCAAGCCTATAGTACTTGAAGAAAACGTATGGATAGGCACAGGTGCAACCATATTGCCGGGAGTGACAATAGGTGAAGGTTCTATCATAGCCGCAGGCTCTGTAGTAACAAGAGATGTGCCGCCTATGACAGTCGTAGGCGGAGTTCCCGCAAGAGCAATTAAAAAAATAAATTTATAGGAGGAATGAAAATGAAAAAAATACTATCATTGACACTAAGCGTTATTATGGCTGTTGTGTTTACGGCAGGTATGAGCTGCTGTTCCGCAGCGGTAAGCGAGAAAGTAGGTGAAGCAAAGACTATGGCACAAACAGATAATGTATTCCCATATCATGAACCCTATGGCAAAGGCATAGGCGCAATGCCGGGACGTGTTGTATGGTCACACGAGCCGGATTCTGTAGATTGGGACGGAAGCGGTTACTGGTGGCAGACAAGCAACTTCAATGAAGCGGTAATAAAGGATATGGTAAATGACAGCATAGCAAGTCTTGGTGGCAAGACTACTGCAAAGGAAGGCTGGGACAGCCTTTTTACAGCCAATAATTCTTCAAGAAATAAAAGTACAGGCTACACTAAGGGTGAAAAAATCGCTATAAAGGCAAATATAAACGGCTCTGCTGTTTTTGATGACGATACTTCGGGTGAAACGGCTATGAGCTATACAAATCCTGTGCTTCTGAAGGCGCTTTTGCTGTCGCTTGTAGAAGAAGCCGGCGTTATGCCATCGGATATTACGGTGTATGACGTATCCCGTCTTTTTCCGGACTATATGGTAAATATGTGTACGGAAGGAGAGCTTAAGGGTGTAAATTTTGTAGGCAGAAATAATGGCGTTGCAGATGAAAATGCTCCTATAAACTGGTCATATGGATTCAGCGGAGCCGTAAATTATATTCCAAAATGTGTGACTCAGGCAGAGTATGTTATAAATCTTGCCAATCTGAAAGGACACAGCTATGGCATAACGCTTTGCGGCAAGAATCACTTTGGCTCATTTATAAACGGCAATGCTATGCGTCCGCCTGAGGGAGCAAATCTTCATCAGTTCCTAACAAGAAATGAAATGGGAATATACAGTCCGCTTACTGATCTTATGGCAAATTATGAGCTTGGCGGAAAGACCGTGCTCTATATGCTTGACGCTCTTATATGTGCAGTTTCCGAAGGCTCTTCCATAACAGCTGATAACTCAAAATGGCAGCAGTCACCTTTTAACAATGACTTTACTTCGAGCATATTTGTTTCTCAGGATCCTGTAGCAATAGATTCTGTAGGTGCGGATTTTCTTATAAACGAGCCTACTGTTGTAAATAACAACAGCGTTTTAAGAAATAATCCCAATGTAGAAAACTATCTGCATGAAGCAGGTCTTGTGGGAAATGCTCCTTCAGGCACCGTCTATTATGACGGCAACGGCAAAAGGGTAACGAATTTAGGAGTACATGAGCATTGGAACAATTCAACGGATAAGCTTTACAGCCGTAATCTGGGAAAATCTGAAGGTATAGAGCTTGTTAAAACAGGCGAAAAGGCAAAGAGAAAGAGCAAGACACTTATAGCTGTGTTTTCCAGAACAGGAAATACCCGAAGGATAGCCGAGTTCATACAGGATAATGTTGGCGGAGATATGTTTGATATAAAGACCGTAAGAGAATATTCAGATGACTATGACACGATACTTCAGCAAGCAACTGAAGAAAAGAATACCAATGCCAGACCTGAGCTTTCGACCCATGTTGACAATATGGAGGATTACGATACTGTGTTTGTAGGCTATCCTATATGGTGGGGAGATACGCCTATGGCAATAATGACTTTTCTTGAGAGTTATGATTTTTCAGGCAAAAAGGTCATTCCTTTCTGTACATCGGGAAGCAGTTCACCGCAGACGAGTTTTAACAGAATAAAAAGCACGATACCGAATGCAAATGTGCTTACAGGCTTCTGGACACAGGGAGATAAGGCGGCAGACTCAGCCGCAGCAGTAAGCGAATGGATACATGGGCTTGAACTGAGCATTGAAGAAACAACAGAAGCAACAACAGAGATAACTACAATAATAACAACAGAAGCAACAACAGAAATCACAACAGAAGTCGTACTTACGGACAGTACAGATGTGAAGGCAGAGCATACAGGCACAGATGGAATAAACTTTGTTGCAGGGGTCGACAGCCTTGATTACAGACAGGTAGGATTTATATTTGAAACAGAAGGGAAAACCGTCAGGAAAAGCACAAATACGGTATATACGTCTTTAAAGGGTTCGGCTATAGATATAAATGACTTGGATTCAAAGTATATTTACGGATTTACGGTTTACGATATACCAAGAAATGATACTAAAATAAAGGTCACACCCTTCAGAATAAATACTGATGGAAATGAGATAACATTGCAGCCTATCATATGCAGTATAAATTCTTTAAATGAAGTGCAGACCGAAAATAAAACTGCTGCCTGATGCAAGGAGGGTTATTATGAAATTTTACAGCAGACCTGAAATGAAAATAACATTTATAAGCTTGCAGAATGCCATTGCAGTAAGCAATATTCCCACTTTGACAAACGGAGGAGAAGATGGCGTCGCTCAGAGCGAAAGCTATGCTTCTATGTTTGGGGAATGATCAATGCCCATAAAAGGAAAAGCAGACTTGAATATTGCACCCTTCCGCCGACCTACGGCTGTCAGTCACGTTAAAAATTCTGAACTAAGATATTTTTGAACGTGACTGACTGAAGAGTCGATGCTCCTATAAAAAATCCAATCCGCCTCTCATGCTTTTACTCCGGTAATATTTCTCTGCAAATATTTTGTTTACATTTTTATTCAAATAGTGTAAACTATATTTATTGTGATAAAAATATGACTAGGAGATGAAAATCATGGCAGACTGCGATTCATGTCCATCAAAGGGCAAATGCGGAAATGACAGCGGACAATGCGGTGTAGAGAACAATCCGCTTAATAAGGTGAAGAACATAATAGGCGTTATGAGCGGAAAGGGCGGCGTAGGCAAGTCTACGGTATCTGCTCTTCTGGCAAGGGAGCTTGCGGCAAAGGGCTACAGCGTAGGTCT
>CANQBT010000129.1 GCA_947589405.1 uncultured Clostridia bacterium
TGCAAAGGAAACATTGTCAAACACGATATTTCCCTCTTTAATGGCGCTGTTGTCAGGATCGTCGCAGTCTTTTATATCCGTTTCCGTTTCAAGTACCTCGTTTATTCTGTCTATGGAGGCCTTTCCTCTTGTGAGCTGCATAAGAGCCATGCCTGCCATCATAAATGACATAAGTATCTGATTGATATAGGTGATATATGCCATAAGGTCGCCTGTTTCCATAGAACCTGCATATACCATGTTTCCGCCTCTCCACAGTATTATAATAATGACGTTATTGAGCACGAACATCATTACAGGCATTATAAGCGTCATTATCCTGAAGGCTGATATTGTAGTATCTCTAAGGTCACGGTTCCTTTCTTCAAACTTGTCTTTTTCTTCCTCAGCTCTTACGAATGCCTTTATTACCCTTACTCCCGAAAGAGCGTCACGCATTACTGTATTTACATTATCTATCTTCTCCTGTACCAGTCTGAAAAGAGGGAATGTGTGCCTTATTACAAGAACTATGGTCGTGCCAAGTATAAGCACGGCTATTACAAGCACAAGGGTCAGTTTTACGTTTATGAGAAAAGCCATTGTAAGACCGCCTATGAACATAAAGGGAGAGCGCACAAGCATTCTGAGACTCATAAGCACTATGAGCTGTGCCTGAGTAATGTCGTTTGTAAGTCTTGTAACAAGAGATGACGTATGGAATTTATCCAGATTCACAAATGAAAAGCTCTGTATTTTTTCAAGCATTGCCCCTCTTACATCGGTGCCGAAGCCCTGAGAAGCCTTTGAAGCGCATACAGTACAGCCAACGCCGCCTACAACGCCGCAAAGAGCCGTAATTATCATAAGAATGCCCCTCGACAATATATAGGCGTTATTGCTCTGAGCAATGCCTATGTCCACAATAGTACTCATTATTCTTGGTATAATAAGCTCGCTTGATACTTCTATTATCATAAGAAGGGGTGCAAGTATCGTATAAATAATATAGGGTCTTAAATATTTCAGAAGCTTTCTCATATACATTCCTCCAAAAAAGTTAGCTATCTAACAATATTTTAAGGTAAAATTATGTAATTGTCAATATTTTTATTGTTGAAAAATTAAAAAACATAGAGTATAATTAAGAAAGCAAGATTTTAACCAACAAAGGGACAATATTTTTTAAGGAGAGATATATATGAAAAGAATGAGAACCGAAACAAAGCGTAAATTGGCAGGAATAGTGGCAATACTGCTTATAGCGGCTATGGTGCTGAGCTCAGCTTCAGTTCTGTTTGTAGACGGTGCTGAGATCAACAGTTGTACGGAGGAATGCTATGAGGGCTAAAGGTAAAAAAAGCGATATTGATAAATTGAAGGAAGGCGGCCTAAGACTATGGCATGTGATAGCTATCACAGTTCTTTTTGTCGTTATGATATGTTCTGTCATATACTGCTATAACAATAGGAAGGGCATAGGTACGGAGGTAATGTATGACGCCTATGATAATGACCTTATATTTAACGGATTGTTCGTAGAGAGCGTAAATGTAGGGGGACTTACCAAAAAACAGGCTGAGGATAAAATAAACAGGGTATACGTACAGCCCAAAACATCAGCTATTGTCACATTTAGACATGATGATTATTCCAAAGATTACACTATGGGAGAGCTGGGACTTGAATTTAACATAAGCAAGGCTGTGAATGAAGCATACAAGGCCGGAAGGAAAGGAAGCAAGGTCGAAAGGATAGCATATGCCGATGAGGTCGCAAGCCGAAAAGAATTTATAACCATAGAATACGATGTCAGTCAGTCCAAGATAAACTCTGCCGTAAATGATGTAAGCAAAGAGCTTGGTCGTTTAGGCGTAAAGGTCGACAAGGATATGTTAAAGAATACTCTTAAGGACGTTACAGTCCAGAACTGGGAGGATACCATCGTGGAGGTGCCTGTTAAGTAGGGCTTTATATTATATTTGGATGGAGTTTGTATGAGTAGTAATAAAAAAGGCAGTAAAAGAAAGAAAAAAAAGAATAATTTTTTGAATACGGTCATTGCGCTGACAGTTGTTTTTGTACTGCTTTTGCTGGCTCTGTATGTATTTAAAAGGCCTATAATGAGTATGTATTATCAATGGAAGCTGGATCAGCCTATTGAGCCGACAACACCTGTTATGGATAAGAATATACTTATCGACGGCAAGGAGGTCGGCGGAATGACTGCGGAAAAAGCATTGGAATATATTGATTCTGAGGTGGATTCCAATACTGAGGGAAACATTGTCACTATAAAAAGTACCGACGGCAGCCGCACATATCAGTATACATTTCAGGATTTTGATGTGAAATTCGATATAAAAGGCGCTGTGGACAAAGCCATCGACTTTGGCAAAAACCCTCAGAAGGACAGCTGGTGGCGGGAATTCAAGGCTCTGGAGGGCGGTAAGGTAGACTTTGCCATTATGAGCTGGAGCAAGCCAAAGGTGACATCTTTTGTAAACGCTATTGCTTCCGAGATAAATGTTGAAGCAAAAAATGCAGGCTTTGTAAGGCAAAACGGCACCTTTACGGTAACTCCGTCGGCTACAGGCTATGCCATAGATAAGGATAAGCTTCTTGCCGATGTCATAAGTCTTATTGAAAACAGGGAATTCGGCAAGGAGATAACATTTGAAATAAAGGTAACTGAGCCTAAGTATACAGATAAGGACTTTCAAGGCTTTTCAGGCATTATAGGCACCTATTCAAGCCCGTACACAGGGGGAGATGCCAACAGAATACAGAACCTTAAAAACGGCTGCGCCAAAATAAACGGCGTAGTGGTATATCCGGGAGAGGTATTTTCTACAAACGCTCACTTCAATCCCTGTACCGAAGCCAACGGCTGGGCAAGTGCCGGAACAATAGTAAACGGCAAGATAGAGGACAGCGTAGGCGGAGGTATGTGCCAGGTGTCAAGCGCTCTTTACATGGCGCTGCTGAATGCGGAAGTAGAGATAACGGAAAGACATAATCATTCCATGAAGGTGGGCTATGCGGATTATGGCTTTGACGCTACACTTGCAGGAGATTACAAGGATCTGAAGTTCAGAAACGATACAGGCTGCGCCATATATATGGAAGCCTATACGACGGCTTCACACGTGGTCGTGAATATATACGGCAAGGAAGTACACCCTGCCGGAAGAACTCTTAAATTTTCAAATAAGTTCATAGATTCTAAGGAGCCGCCTGCTCCTGTTGAAAAATATGATGCTGAGCTTCCTGAGGGTACAAGAAAAATAGAGACCACAGCCATGAAGGGCGTTACCTATGAGCTGTACAAGAGTATTTATGAAAACGGTGTGCTTAAGGATACCGTAAAGGTAAATACAAGCACCTATTCTCCAAGAGGACAGGTCACGCTTATAGGAACCAAAAAAGGCTAAATTATAAAGAGAGGTATACTTATGATAGACAAGATAAAAAATTATGATGCGATAAAGTGCTTGTTTGAAGCGATACTGGAGTTAAAGACTCCTGAGGACTGCTGCCGCTTTTTTGAAGATGTGTGTACCGTAAAGGAAATGCAGGCAATAGCCCAGCGACTTGAGGTCGCTAAGATGCTTAAGGCAGGGGAAACATATACGGCTATAGTCAACGCCACAGGAGCTTCAACAGCTACCATAAGCAGGGTGAACCGCTGCCTTAACTATGGCGACGGCGGTTATAATCTTGTACTTAAGAGATTGGAGAGTAAATAGAATGAGCATAGAAGAAAAGTTAAATTCACTTAATGATATGCAGCGCAAAGGGGTCCTTAAAACAGAAGGACCGCTTTTGCTGTTGGCAGGAGCAGGCTCAGGCAAAACCAGAGTGCTTACTCACAGAATAGCCTATCTTATAGAAAAGGGAGTAAATCCATGGAATATACTTGCGATCACATTTACGAACAAGGCTGCCAGAGAAATGAAGGAAAGAGCAGCGGCTATTACACCAAGAGGAAATGAAGTGTGGGTCAGTACGTTCCATTCCGCCTGTGTCAGGATACTGCGCAGAGAAATAGACAAAATAGGCTGGAGTAACCGGTTTTCCATATACGATGCCGATGACAGCGAAAGACTTATAAAGGATATACTGAAGGAGCTTAATATAAGCGATAAGATGTACCCGCCTAAATATGTACAGTCTGTCATAAGCTCTCAGAAGGATACAATGACCTCCCCTGAGGAATTTGCTTCTGAGACCGAAAAGGATTTCAGACTGAGGAGAGTCGCCGATATATATAAGATATATCAGAAAAGACTTAAGGACAACAATGCTCTTGATTTTGACGATCTGATATATATGACGGTAAGGCTTTTTGAGAAAAGGCCGGATATACTGGACAAGTATCAGGAAAGATTCAGATACATAATGGTAGACGAGTATCAGGATACCAACGGCTCCCAGTACGAGCTTGTAAGACTTCTGGCAAAGAAGTACAGAAACATATGCGTTGTAGGCGACGACGATCAGAGCATATACGGCTGGAGAGGTGCAGACATAAGAAATATACTTAGCTTCAAGGACGATTATAAAGACGCTGTGGTATATAAGCTGGAGCAGAATTACCGTTCTGTACAGACAATACTGGACGCTGCCAACTCTGTTATAAAAAACAACAGGCATGATGAGCTTAAAAGCCTGTGGACAGAGAGAACAGAAGGCGACAAAATAAAAATGTACAGAGCAGAGGACGACCGCTATGAAGCGGAATACATATGCTCTGAAATAGACAAGGGCGTTTCGGCAGGCAAGGAGTATAAGGACTTTGCCATACTGTACAGAAACAACGCTCTTTCAAGAGTAATAGAGGAAAGACTTATAAAGGCAGGTATACCCTATAGGCTCTTTGGCGGCACTCGTTTTTATGACCGTAAAGAAATAAGGGATATTATGTCATATTTAAAGGCTGTGTACAATCCTGAGGACGATATAGCCCTGCGCAGGATAATAAATGTTCCCAAAAGGGGCATAGGAGATACAACTGTGGGAAGGGTAAGCGAATACGCTCTTGAAAACAATATATCTTTTTACAGGGCGCTTTGCGAATGTGAGAATATAAGCAGTATAAGCCCTGCTGCCGCAAGAAAGCTCAGAGATTTCAC
>CANQBT010000130.1 GCA_947589405.1 uncultured Clostridia bacterium
CCACCATTTCAAACAACTGTTTGAAATGGTCCCCCTCCCCTCCGACGCCCTGCGGGCTAGGGGAGGCTAGAGGTGGGAGGAGAAGGGACGCCTTAGGATTAGGTTCCTCAAATGCTTTATAGTGTTGAAAAACTAGTATTTATAACTAACTAAAAAATTATGGGGAACGACTACCTAAGCTCCCCTTCGTAAGGTTTAGCACTTTGCCTTTGGCAAAGCCGACAGCTTTTTCCCAAGCCGTCCCTCTCTGAGGGAAGGTGTCAGCGTAAGCTGACGGAAGGGTGTAATATTTAATGTCGCTGTCGGGTGGATAACTTCTTCCGCTGCAATGTAGCTGTCAGCCCAATCAAGAATTGCAAGTTATGAACAGATTTGCATGGGCTGACTGAAGGGTCGAACTCAATCCCAATCAAGCCATTCTTTCTCCCTCGACCCCACCGTCAGCCTGAGGGCTGACACCTCCCCTTAAAAGGGGAGGCTGATGTGAGGTGGCTTTAGTTATTTATAAGCTTATCCTCGCCGTTCCAGCTGTAGAGCTTTCTTATCTCAGCGCCGACCTTCTCGGACTGATGCTCTGAAGCAAGCTTTCTCATAGCCTTGAAGTGAGCCTGACCGCCTGCTGATGACATATCCAGAAGGAATTCCTTTGCAAATGAACCGTCCTGAATGTCGGCAAGTATCTTCTTCATAGTCTTTTTTGTTTCTTCTGTAATAAGCTTAGGACCTGTTACATAATCGCCGTACTCAGCAGTATTTGAAATAGAGTATCTCATGCCTGCAAAGCCGCTCTGATAAATAAGGTCAACAATAAGCTTCATCTCGTGTATACACTCGAAATAAGCGTTTCTCTCGTCATAGCCTGCTTCAACAAGTGTTTCAAAGCCTGCCTGCATAAGTGCGCAAACACCGCCGCAAAGAACAGCCTGCTCGCCGAAGAGGTCTGTTTCTGTTTCTGTTCTGAATGTAGTTTCAAGCACGCCTGCTCTTGCGCCGCCTATAGCAAGTGCATAAGCAAGTGCAAGATCCTGAGCCTGACCTGTAGCGTCCTGTTCAACAGCTACCAAACAAGGAACGCCCTTGCCTGCCTGGTACTCGCTTCTTACAGTATGACCGGGTCCCTTAGGAGCGACCATAGTTACGTCTACGTCCTTAGGCGGTACTATCTGATTGAAGTGAATGTTGAAGCCATGAGCAAACATAAGCATATTGCCTGCTTCAAGATTTGGCTCGATAGACTCCTTGTAAAGCTTAGCCTGAAGCTCATCGTTTATAAGTATCATTATAATGTCAGCCATCTTTGCGGCTTCGGCAGCAGTATATACCTTAAATCCCTGCTCCTCAGCTCTCTTCCATGACTTGCTGCCTTCGTAAAGACCTACTATAACGTTGCAGCCTGATTCCTTTGCGTTGAGGGCATGAGCATGTCCCTGACTGCCGTAGCCGATAATAGCTATTGTCTTACCGTCAAGTAAGCTTAAGTTACAATCTTCCTGATAAAAAATTTTTGCCATTTTTCTTTCCTCCTAAAAATAATTAATAAATATTTATATACTGTGCTTTAAACACATTATTGACTTATTGACCTCTTGTTTTTCTTATAGGGTGATTCCCTCTGCAAAGCCCCGTAAGACCTGTCCTTACTATTTCCTTTATGCCATAGTCCTTCATAAGTGAGGCAAAGGCTTCTATCTTAGAGGGCTTGCCTGTTATCTCTATGGTTATGGTCTCGCTGCCTACATCTATAATGTTGGCTCTGTAAATATCCACCATAGTGGCGATCTCCGACCTTGTTTTAGGCGTAGCGGCTACTTTAATAAGGGCAAGCTCTCTGAATACGCCTCTGTCCCTTCCAAGCTCTATTACCCTTATTACGTCTACAAGCTTTTCTACCTGCTTTATTATCTGCTCGATAGATACATCGTCGCAGTCTACCTGTACCGTAATACGGGAAACCTCCTCGTCCTCAGTAACGCCAACACTTAAGCTGACAATGTTGTAATCACGCCTTGAGAAAAGGCCTGATACTCTGCTCAGTACACCTGCCTGATTGTCAACCAGTATGGACAAAACGTGTCTGCTCATTGTTTTACCTTCCTTCCGTACTTTATTCCGTAAAAATACATATAAAATAATTATACAACATATATAATGTCAATTCAACAGACTAAATCAACAAGTTAAATATGTATGATCGTCTTTTCTTATGCATATACAACAAAATAAGTCCCTGACTGTAAAAGTCAGGGACGAATATATCGTGTTACCACCCTAATTCGGATATACATTGCTGCATATCCCTCTGTAGGCTCAAGCAAGCCCTTGCCTGTAACGGGGCACACCGTTCCACTCATACTGTGATTTCCGAGTGAAAGCTCCTGAGTGATAAATAAGCTTATGGTCTGCTGTCTTTCAGCCAAAGGACAGCTCTCTGTAAGATCATTGGCGAGCTTATCTGTATCTCAATCAACGCCTTTTAATTTGATTAAGAGTTATTGTATCATAACGGAATGCCTTTGTCAATATTATTTTTATGAATTTTATATGGCTTGAATAATATTCATTGCCCTTTCTCTTTCTTCGCCCTCAAGAGAGTCTGCTATTTCCTTCAAAGCCCTTCTGTAGGCGTTGTTTTTTTCTGTAAGCTGTTCTATTTCCTTCTCATGAGCGTTTCTCAGCTTAAGGCTCTTAAGCCTGTGTTCGCCTATGTTTTTGAAGCTTATTATAAAGTCCTCTTCGTTGCCGTCTATGGAATTTTTAAGGAATATGCCCTCTATTCTGTACCAGTCCTCTTCGCCGTTATAGTGTATCCTAAGCTCTATTTCGGAAGGTGTGATCTCCTTTTGCTTTTTCCTTATGCTTTTAAGAGAAAATACTTCTTCAAATGAGCTGTAGTCCTCATCTGAGAGATATTTTTTCATATTGTCCATAAATTCGCTGTAGTCCTGATCCTCAGCGGAATTTATGACGTCTCTGTTTTTAAGGGTGTCAAATCTGCCTGTCTTGGCATTGACATAGAGTATGGTCGTCTTATATGTGCCCATATCCAGCACATTGCTTTTTCTGTGTCTGTTATATACTGTTGGGAAATCCTCTTTGCCGTCCTTGCCGTCGATATGTGACCATATGAGATCGGAAAACTTTTTTTCTATTGTAATATCCCAAAGTATGCTGCCGCAGTAGCCGTATATTATGGGAAATACGATTATGGAATAATATTTGTCAACAGGATCGGCATAGTTTTCATATTCGTTTGTCATTCCGTTATGTGATGAATTCCAATGTATATAATTCCATTTTGTCCTGTCCTTTTCATGTTTGAATACATCGAAGAAGCTTTTGCCTATGTATTCGCTTCTGTCAGACGGTATTATATTGTCGTAGGATTTATTTATAAATGTAAATACGGTATTTATGGGAAAGCCTGTTTCATTATCTGTTTCCACTTTGAATACAGATATGGGCACAGGTATATTTTCCATTACCTTGTAATATTCCTCAATACTCTCCGAGCGGTTTTCCCGCATATTATTCACTCCTCTGTAAATAATTTTTGAACAAATTTTAAATAAATTTAGTCTTATTTGTAAAAATAATATCATATTGTTTACAAAAAATCAATATTTATTTTTGAATTTTATATTAAAAATGATAATTTATATATATCCATATCTTTACTTTACATTTTTTAATAATTTTGCATTTATTCTCTTTATATTGAAATGATTTTATGTTATAATAAACATAACTATATAACATGGAAAGGAGTATTGTTACATGAAGAGATTCATAAGCACTTTACTTGCTGCCGTTATGGCGGCATCTGTGTTCAGCATGCCTGCCTTTGCCCGTTACGATACGGATGCGGAAGGCGCAGGTACATATGAATACAAAAGCACAACAGACCTTGAAGTCACTCTTGACGGTGAAAAGGTCGTAGTTACATTCCCTGCTGTAGACAAACAGGGCAAGCCTATAAAGGCCAATCCCATGACTGCCGACGGTCAGCTCATGTCTACAGGCAATCCTACTGCCGGCTGGACAAACCCTACAAGCGGTATGATAATCGAGTATAATAACTGGTCACCTGAGGACAAGGCAAAGCCTTCTAACGATAATTCAGGAGAACACAGGGTATTAATGGGCGTTGTAGATACTAAGACGGATATTCCTCTTGAAATACACGATCCGTATCCCGATGCAAATGATAAGTTTATTAAAAATGCTTATCTGGATACTGACGTAGTGGCAGACAACTTCTGCACAGGTTATTCAATACAGTATTCGGAGGACAATGGCGCTACATGGAAAGAGGATCATGAAATATCCTCCTTCAATCATGGCAAAAAGCTGAGAAAGGCAGGAGCCGAGAAGGACGATAACTTCAACACATTCTTCCTGGAGGATCAGATAACGGAGGCTCTTACAACAAATCTTAAAGCCGGTACGGAATATAAGATAAAAGTGATCGCATTTGACAAGAGCATTCCTTCTACCAAGACTTCTCCTTATTATACATTTACTCCTCAGACTGTAGTAACGGCAACTGCAAAGGAGCTTACTCCTGCATTCCCTACAGTTGAAGGCGGCGGAAAGTTCTCACAGGGCGGCAGAGGTACCGTTGACGCTCCCGGCGACGTATATGTTGTTACTAACCTTACGGACTCTGTAACGGATCCTCAGCCCGGTTCATTCAGATACGGTCTTGAGAGAAGGGATACAGGCAATAAGACTGCTCCCAGAACCATTGTATTTGCAGTAGGCGGCACTATAAAGGTAGATCCTGCTGCCGGCAAGAACGCAAGGCGCTTCAATGTAACGGACAATACGACCATTGCAGGTCAAACTGCTCCGGGACAGGGCATTACGTTCTACGGCGGTTCATTTAAATTCTCTGGCAAAAACATAGTTGTAAGATATATAAGAACAAAGCTTGGTGAAGGCTACGATCAGGACGCAGCTACAGCCAGCGGTGAAAATATAGTAATAGACCATTGTACGTTCAACTGGGGCGTTGATGAATGCTTCACGGCAAAGGAGCTTATAAACTCCAGTATACAGTAAAACATTATAGCAAACAGCC
>CANQBT010000131.1 GCA_947589405.1 uncultured Clostridia bacterium
TTTTGCAAGCTGTTCACAACGTAAATTTATATTTGCTGTTTAAATGTTATCTTTTTTTATAGTCTGAGAGCACCTTGATAAAAGGTGCTCTTCTATTTGAGCCTTTCAGCCAATTCTTCAAACTTAGGTCTTGCAAGTCTGAGACAATCCACTATCTTTGGATTGAACTGACCGCACTCACCGTTGCATATCATTCTGAACGCTTCGCTTGGAGTAAACGGCGGTTTGTAAACTCTACGGCTAACAAGGGCGTCATATACATCTGCTATTGACACTATCTGGGCTGCGATAGGTATATCATCGCCTTTGAGTCCGTCAGGATAACCTCTTCCGTCATAACGCTCATGATGGCTCCTTGCTATTTCTCTTCCGTACTTGAAGTAAAGCTCATCGTCTGTATTGCATACTGCATCTATTATTTCAGAACCTTTGGTAGTATGAGTTTTCATTATCTCAAATTCTTCATCCGTAAGTCTGCCCGGCTTAAGCAATATCGTATCAGATATAGATATTTTGCCTACATCATGCATTACGGAAGCAAATGCCATTGCGTCAATAAGCTCATCTGTAAGCCCATACTCGGAATAATTTGCCGCAACCGTACTCAGAAGCACTCTTGTAAATTCTCTTACCCTGTATATATGCATTCCGGATTCATGATTCCTGAACTCTACTATGGCGCCAAGAGTGTCCCACAGATTTCTGTTTGTTTTCCTTATCTTTTCTGCCTGAAGCATTATTTTTCTCGTCTGCTCCAGCACAAGATCTTCAAGACCGTTCTTATGTAAATACAGCTCAACTATATTGTTGATACGAGTCTTGACTATCTGGGAATCAAAGGGCTTTTCTATAACATCGCTGACACCCATTGAATAGCCCTTCTGCTTGACCTCGTTTGACGTATCGCCTGTTATGAGAACGGTAGGTATTATCTTATTGAGATTGGCTTCGTGCATGAACTCCAGCACGCCAAAGCCGTCCATCTCCGGCATGAATATATCCAGAAGCAGAGCGCATATATTATCCTTATGTTTTTTAAGCATAGCGACTGCTTCAATCCCATTTTCCGCTTTTATTATTTTATAACTGTCAGAGAATATGTTTTCAAGTATATCTCTGTTTATTTCCATATCGTCAACGACCAACAACGTATCCTTCAAAAAAGTCACCCTCCTCTACATAATGATACTATCTGTCAGATTTCCATCCATTTGCCCTTTCCGGAATTTTTTGCCTCATACATGGCTTTATCAGCTCTCTTGTATAAAGCAAAGAAATCATCATTTTCATATCTTCTGAAAGTCAGTCCGACTGATCCGGTAATTTCAAAATCTATCTCATTTGCAGTACTTATGCCTGATATTTCACAACATATGCGGTCTGCAACATTATATACCTCTTCGGCGCTGCATCTGTTGAAAAATACCGCAAACTCATCTCCGCCCATGCGGCATACCTTTGCAATACTGCCGCATACTCCGATGAGAAGCTCGGCTACGCTTATTATAACCTTATCACCCATATAATGTCCGTATATGTCGTTTATATTTTTAAAATTATCAAGGTCCATCATAATAAATGCGCATTGGCTGTCGTCTTCCGTTTCAAGGCACCTGTCGATATATTTTTTAAAATACATCTGGTTATAAAGACCTGTAAGATAATCTCTTTCGCTTCTGTTTCTCAGCTCAAGAGTCACAAGCTTTTCCTTATGTATGGATCTTATTCTGCCAATAATTTCCTTGACCTTGCCTGTTCTCTCGTCGGCAATGGAGTACAGATTTACATTTCCCCATACATAATCATTTCTGCTGCCTATCTTCAGACGGCATTCAAACGCCGTATCTTTGCCGGTCTCCTTTACGAAATTGAAATTATTGAGAAAAACATTCATATCGCTTGGATATATCTTACTATGCCAGCTATCGGCAACCGAAGCGCCCTTTATGTCCTCTATCTTAACATACTCGTCATTTACAACGGCATATATAATGCAGTTATCCGAACCGATGTGGTAATTAATAATTTTTTCTTCTGTGCCTTCAAGTATCATTCTGAGCTGTGAATTCTGTATCTCAAGCTGATCCTTCATCTGGGTTATTTCTGACTTAAGCAGCTTAGTGTCGGTAATATCCGCTATAAATATACGAATAATTTTGCCGTCCATACTGCCAAAGCATATTACGGAAATACTTCTGCCGCTTTTTGTCTTGAGCCTGTGATCAAAACACGCTTCTTTAAAGCTTTTAAGCGTATTGCTTACCGAATCCCAATATTCGTCCCATTCTTCTTCAAATATAAGCTGCTTCTGTGTAAGTCCTGAGCTTATATCCTCACGAGAATATCCTGTCAGCTCGGTAAAATGATCGTCATATTCAATTATTTTCAAATCATCATCAATGTCAATGGTATATTTGGAATACCTGACCGCTTCCATGTGTTGTATCATAAATACACCTCCGATTGCCGAAAACAGCAATACTATTGTTCATATCTCTTTATTACAGAGCATATCTCCTCATATTTTTCAGAGGCTTCATTATACAGGGATAAAATATCCGCATTCTCAGGATAAGTCTCTGCCCCCCTGAATATCTCAACAAGCTGTTCTATTTTAGCGCTGATGGGATCAAGTCCAAGATTGGCAGCTACGCCCTTGACCGTATGTGCAGACATAAATGCGCCGTCCTTATCCTTAACATCTATGGCTGCCTTCAGCTTGCTGAAATTATCATCTTTAGGAAATTTAAGCAAAAATTTTGCATATAAATTAGTATTTCCCATAAACCTGTTTAATGCAGATCCTGTGTCAACTCCAATAGCGTTTAATTCAGAAATCAACTTTTCGTTCATAATTCCCTCCTGATATATGCATTGTTTCATGACAATATCTTAGAATATCTAGTACATTATACTAAATTTTCATATATATTTCAAGAGTTAGTTAATAAAACAGCAATTTGTAAACCAATAAAATATTTTATGGTTGACAAATATTTTTGTTTTTGGTAAACTTAGTTATATTAAGGAGGTTTACTAATATGAAATTATCTGTGCGTGAGCTGGTCATAGCAGCTCTTATGTCGGCTCTATTCTGCATACTCGGTCCTCTTTCCATACCTATAGGTCCTATACCCTTGAGCCTTACGGGGCTTGTGCTGTATATGTCTTTATACATAACAGGCCGTAAAATGACCGCCATAGCCTATTTGATATACCTTATTATAGGTATGATCGGTCTGCCTGTATTTTCAGGATATGCAGGAGGTCTTGGTAAGGTTATCGGACCCACAGGCGGTTATCTGGCAGGATATATATTTACAGCACTTATAAGCGGCACCGTTATTGACAAGTATTACAATAACAGAATAATATCAATTATCGGTATGTATATCGGACTTATTTTTCTGTATGCTTTTGGCACACTATGGTATGCCATTATAAATGAAGGAAATACTGTACTTGAAATACTTAAGATATGTATTATACCGTTTATTCCTGCCGACAGCATAAAGATCATATTGAGCGCATTTCTGGGACCCATATTAAAAGAAAGAATTAAAAATGCTCAGAATTAATTGCATCAAAAAATAGGCTGCCGCATTAAATGCAGCAGCCTATTCTGACATTGTCATAAGCTTAAATATTATCTCTGTGCTTTTTATAAGGTCGTTTATACTCGTGTACTCGCCGCAGCTGTGAACATTATTCATACCGCAGGCAATAACTATACCCTCTATGCCATGCTTGGCAAAATTGTTGTTATCACTACCGCCAAAGGTAGAAATAAGCTTTACGAGTATGTTCATTTCATTACATACCTTTTCATAATTACGTACCGTTTTGCTTGTCTGACTTATTTCGTAGGCTCTTATATCTACAGTATGCTTAATATTAAGTTCGGCTTTATATTCATTACAATATTTCCGCAATCTGTTTTCAACATCTCTGAGCAAGTCCATAGCCCTATTGTGGTCAAGACTTCTTATTTTACCTTTGATAATACAGCTTTCGGGAACAATATTCGTTGCAGTACCTCCTGTGATCTCGCCTATGTTAAGCGTTGAGTTTTCGTCTACCCTTCCCTGTTTTATTTCGGAAACTGCCTTTGATACTATTTCTATGGAGTTTATGCCCTCTTCCGATGAAAATCCTGCGTGAGCCGCTTTTCCCCTTACCTCTGCGCCAAAAGATATTATACTGGGTGCTCTGAGGGCTGCCGTGCCTATTTCACCGCTCAGATCAAGTACATAGGCTTCCTTTGATTTTATTTTGGAAAAGTCGAATGCCTTTGTACCCTTTGTGTATGATTCTTCCGCTATGGGAAAAAGCACTTCTATCGGTCTGTGTTTTATTTTGTTTTCTTTAATTGTTCTTATTGCCTCTATTATCGCAGCCAAGCCTGATATATCATCAGCGCCCAGTACCGTAGTGCCGCCGCTTGTGATCTTCCCGTCATCGTGTATTATCGACACTTTGCCTATACCCGGCTCTACGGTATCCATATGGGCGGAAAACAGCACAGGCTCACCCTCGCCCTCAATATATCCGTACAGATTGCCCGTATTACTGTTATAATATTTTCCTGCATTATCTTCTGTAAGCTCAATCCCCATTTCATAAAAAACGTCGGTCAGATGATCTGCCATTTTTCTTTCATTGAAAGTAATTGAATCAATTGAAACCATCTTACAGAATTCATTTATAAGTCTTTCCTTATTTATCATAATATCACTTGCCTAAATAATTTCTTATAAGCCGATTATAATACCGCAAAATTTCGGTGTCAACGCTGTAAAGAGAAATGTTATATATTTGTAAATTACAAAACATCGATGTGAGATTTAGGGGAAATGGTTGTTGCGTTAAATTTTTTTTAGTGGAATATCGACTTTTGCTTGTCGCTTTACGACCCTTCCACCATTTCAAACAACTGTTTGAAATGGTCCCCCTCCCCTCCGA
>CANQBT010000132.1 GCA_947589405.1 uncultured Clostridia bacterium
CTACCATGTGAACAGGTATTCTTATGGTTCTTGCCTGATCGGCAATAGCTCTTGTAATAGCCTGTCTTATCCACCATGTGGCATAGGTGCTGAATTTAAAGCCCTTTCTGTAGTCAAACTTTTCAACAGCCTTAATAAGACCCAGATTGCCCTCTTGTATAAGATCAAGGAAAAGCATTCCTCTGCCTACGTATTTTTTGGCAATACTTACAACCAGACGGAGATTGGCTTCGGCAAGCCTTCTTTTGGCTTCCTCATCTCCTTGTTCTATTCTTTCGGCAAGCTCTATTTCCTCCTCTGCGGAAAGAAGCGGAACATTGCCTATTTCCTTAAGATACATACGCACATGGTCGTCAATATTTATATTATTGTCGGAAACTGACAGATCCAGTTCTCTGTCATCAGGGTCGTCCTCTTCCTCAAGGGGAATGGCTCCAATAACATCTATACCCTGTGCTTCAAGGTATTCGTAAACCTTATCTATCTGCTCAGGGTTCAGGTCTATATTGGACAGGCTATCCATAATTACGCTGTAGTCAAGAACATTTTTTTTCTTTTTAGCAATCGCAATGAGTTCCTTCATTTTGTTAGTAAAAGTAACATCATCTATGGATTTCATTGATACCCTTCCTTTCTCACTTGTAAATATTTTAACCATCGGATAATGATATATACAAATTGTTTGCTTTTCTTTTATCATCTATAAGCTTTGCAATATCGGGACTTGCGTAATTATCACTAATAAGCTTATCGTAATAAGCATTTTTTATATTTCTTAAAATATCATTTATTGCCTTTATTACTTCGTTTTCATCAAATTTTATCCTCTTTACAAAAATTGCCGTAAATTTGCTTTGCTCTTCGGGAGTTTCTATACAGTCCAGAATGCTCTGAGTATTGACTGCCTTATCATCGCTGTAAAGGGAATATATAATATTAAGTATTTTTATGTAAAATGGCTCCAGAAGCTCTTCCGGCTTAAGGTATCTGCTTATTATCTCATAATACCTACGGTTGGACATGATAATATTTATTATATCCTCTCTGGCGCCGTCAATACCCTTCTTATTTGTATTTCTGCCGTTTCTGACAGGCTTTACGTCTGTAACGCCGTTGTTGAGCCTGTTTATTTCATTCTGTATGGCAGATAGGTCTATCTGTGTTATCCTGGAAACCTCCCTCAGATAAGCATCGGCTTCTATGCTGTTGTCGGCTTCGGTCATGAGCTTTGCTATTTCCTTTGAAAAATCGATCCTTTCTTCAAGAATATTCAGATCGTATTTCTTTTGTATCTGCTCTGCTCTGAAGAGTATATGACTTTTAGCTGTATTCAATAACTCGCCAAAGGCAGCTGCACCGAATTTTTTAATAAATTCATCAGGGTCTTTGGCATCGTGTACCTGAAGCACCTTTACTCTGAGTCCCGCATTTCTGAGTACGGGAATAGCCCTAAGAACGGCCTTGACTCCTGCTTCATCGCTGTCAAAAAGAAGTATCACACTATCGGCATAGGATCTCATTACCCTTGAATGATTCTCATTAAAGGCTGTTCCCAAAGATGCTACTACATTTTTAAAGCCTGCCTGATATATGGCTATGGCGTCCATATATCCCTCTACCAGTATAAGCTCTCTTTTTCGAGCCTGTTTAGCCAGATTAAGATTGTAAAGATTCTTGCTCTTATTGAATATGTCGGTTTCAGGGGAGTTAAGATATTTAGGCTGTCCGTCTCCAAGCGTTCTTCCGCCAAAGCCAATAATATTGCCGTACACGTCTATAATAGGAAACATAAGCCTGTTAAAAAATTTATCGTAAAAAGCGGTAGTATCCTTCTTATAGGCAAGTCCGCTTTTTATTATTGCTTCGTCATCGAAGCCTGCCTCTTTAAGTCTGTTATATAAAGCGCCCTTTGCTATAGGAGAATATCCTAAGCCGAATTTACGTCTTGCGCCAATACTTACTTCTCTTTTATCCAGATATTCAACGGCATTTTTGCCCTCGTCTGACATAAGGCATTCATAATAGAACCGTGCCGCAGTCTTATGTATATCATACAGCTTTTGCTTCAGCTCTTTTTTCTTCTGAGCATCTTTTGTAAAGCTGACCTCCGGGAGGGTGTAATTAATCCTGTCGGCGAGATATTTTATTGCATCTCCGAAGCTAAGATTATCATGCTCCATTACAAAGCCTATAACATTACCTCCGACACCGCAGCCGAAGCAATGATAAAACTGTCCCTCAGGATTCACATGAAAGGAAGGTGTTTTTTCATTATGGAAAGGACACAGACCTACATAGGTGCTGCCGCTTCTCTTAAGCTGTACATATTGCCCTACTACATCAACTATATCATTGCCTGAACGTACATCATCAATAACATCGCTTGAATAGTAGCTCATATGCTCCTCCCTCCTTCAGAATGCTGTTTTCCGCTATATTTTAATATTCGACATTAATTGCGAATATCCTTTTTTAAATATATTTTTTTAATTTATCCTTTAATATATCTCTTGTTTTTATAGCATACCGATCGGTCATGCCCGCTATGTAATCGGCTATTATCCTTTCTTCTGTTTCGTTGCCGTTCCTGTCTGCATATATAGTCTTGAATTCATCGGGAAGTTCGTCAAAATTATCTGAATAATAGCTGTAGAGTATGCTCAGGAAACGGCTGTATTCACGTCTTTCGTTATTAAGCTTTCCTGAATTATATACATTATCAAACATAAAGCCTCTGAGGTTGTACATAGATGTTCTTACCTCTTTTGTCATCTTTATATCGTCTTTGTCCATACTGTTTTTAACAATATCTCTTATAAGAAAATCTATTCGCTCTTTGGAGCTGTGACCCAGCATTTCTACACATTCCTGCGGAAGATCGTTGTCTGTGATTATACCTGCACGTATGGCGTCGTCAATATCGTGATTGATATAGGCTATCTTATCGGAGATCTGTACTGCCTTGCCCTCAAGAGTACCCGGAGAGCCTGCACCTCTGTGATTAAGTATACCGTCAAGCACTTCTCGTGTAAGATTAAGTCCTTTACCGTCTTTTTCAACTCTTTCTACTACTCTGACGCTTTGTATGTTATGCTCAAAACCTCCCGGGATAACTCTGTTCAGATCCTCTTCACCGAGGTGGCCAAAGGGAGTGTGACCCAGATCATGACCAAGTGCGATGGCTTCCGTCAGATCCTCGTTAAGCCTTAAAGCGGTTGCTATTGTTCTGGCTATTTGTGAGACCTCAAGAGTATGTGTAAGTCTGGTCCTGTAGTGATCCCCTTCAGGAGATATAAACGCCTGAGTCTTGTGCATAAGTCGTCTGAAGGCTTTGGAGTGTATTATTCTGTCTCTGTCCCTCTGATAGCATGTTCTTATATCACAGGGCTCCTCTTCTCTTATTCTTCCCTTGCTTTCCTTGCTTTTTGAAGCATAGGGACTCAATATCATTTCTTCAAATTTTTCATTACGCTCTCTTATTGTCATAAAACCACCTCCATTATATATATTTCATTATTTATTTGCAAAATCCTTTTTTATTTTAAATACAAAATTATAGGCGGCCAAAATCAGCCGCCAAAAAATAAATGCTCTATTAGTATTTTAAGACCTATTATTATAAGTACGCATCCGCCTACTCTTGATGCATAGGATTGGAATACGCCGCTTATTTTCTTGCCAAGCATAACGCCTGCATAGGATATTATAAATGCCACAATGCCTATGACAAAGCTTGAAAACCATATGTTTGTACCGGGCATAAGCGCAAGAGTCACACCTACTGCAAGAGCATCTATGCTTGTTGCTACGGCAAGGCTTGTCAAATTGCCAAAGGACATTATTTTGCTTTCTGTCTGAGCCGCCGCTTCTTCTCCCTGTTCAAAGCTGTCCTTTATCATACCGCTTCCTATTATTGCAAGAAGAATAAAGGCGATCCAATGGTCAAAGCTGACTATGTAATGACTGAAACGACTTGCCAGAGCATAGCCTATAAGGGGCATTATAAACTGAAAAAAGCCGAAAAAGCTTCCGAATATCACAGCGTGCTTTATTTTTATTTTAGGAAGCATAAGCCCGTTTGAAACAGACACCGCAAAGGCGTCCATAGCCAGACTTACCGCTATAATGAACAGTTCTGCAAAGCTCATATGATCCCTCCGATCAAATTTATATATATTATGATACTCTATATTCTATTACATGTCAATAAGCCGCAATATATAACAGATCAATATGATATGGCGTAATTTCAAGGCTTTGCATCGGCTTGTCACGGGAAAGGCACTTTTAACAAAAGTTTGTAAATTACAGTAATAGAGGGCATTTGAGCTGCAATATCGGGCGAGATAAGTATTTTTGTAATAATTGACAAAAAAATAACAAAACATTTCCATTTTATGTTAGAACTTAATAAATATTATATTTTTACATAAATTTTGTTTTAAGATCGATTAAGTTGTGTTATAATAGTCAACAGTTAGGTTATTATGTACTCATAATAGCTGTAATAAATTTATTTTTTAGGAGGAAACAAAAATGGTTAAAGTTGCTATTAATGGTTTTGGTCGTATCGGCAGACTTGCTTTCAGACAGATGTTCAAGGCTGACGGCTATGAAGTAGTTGCAATCAACGATTTAACTGCTCCAAGAGTTCTTGCTCACTTATTAAAGTATGATTCAACTCAGGGTAAGTTCGACGGCAAGGTTGAAGCTAAGGAATCTTCTATAGTTGTTGACGGCAAGGAGATCGAGATCTACAAAGAGGCAGACGCTTCCAAGCTTCCTTGGGGTGAATTAGATGTTGACGTAGTTCTTGAATGTACAGGTTTCTATACTTCTAAGGAAAAGTCAGCTGCACACATCAATGCAGGCGCTAAGAAGGTAGTTATTTCTGCTCCTGCAGGTAATGATTTACGAACAGTTGTATTTGGCGTAAACGAAAATGTAT
>CANQBT010000133.1 GCA_947589405.1 uncultured Clostridia bacterium
CCGTTTTCAATAACTGCCTTCTTAATTATTTCGTTTCTGGCATTTAACTGCTCATCGCTAAGCAGAGCTTGATAGAATTCCAAGCTTGAAAAAGCCGAAGGAACAAATTCAAGTCTTTCGCTTTTTATTTTTTCATTTATATCGGCGTCCGTATAGGAATCATCGTCCTTATATGGAAAATCCTTTTCATAGACGGGTCCGTCATATATATTTTTTTCTTCATCTCTGCTTCTGGTCATATAAGCTTCTGCATAATCAAAATTGCCGCCCTCTTTTATTGTTGTGGTAAAGCCATATTGACCGTCCTCAAGGAATTTATTGCTTAGTGCATATACCATATGCATTTCGGACAGATCATATTTATCCTTGTTGCTGTCGCTAAGCTTTTCTACGCCGTCCTTTTTCATAAGAAGGGCTTCCATAGCTGCTTCTGCCGCAAAACTCCAGCATGTGCCGAGAAGTCCTTGATTCTTTACTTCAGAAACATAATTCAAATTGTTAATGTCAGCATTGTAGCTAGGCGGAAGCTCTGAAGAAATACTCATTATAGGTGATTGGTTTATTTTGTTGTCAAGTACATTTACGTCATTGGTTCCGTCATCGTAGGTAATAATACCGCCGCTTATGATCTCCTTGTGGGGCAGTATGTTAAAATCGCCGAGTGTACCTGAACCTTCCTTATCTAAATGAATAATGGGCAGATTATTTTCCTCCGCCATAGTGTTGAAGCTCATTACACCCGAAAGCTGAGTAATAATAAGTCCTGCTGCTAAAAATCTAATGCCTTTGATAATAACATCTCCTTTCATTTTTTGCGCAAAATATTATTTTTGCTTTTTATAAATACATATATATATTATAATATTCATAAAACGTATTGGTCAAGTGCATAAATATTCGATTCACGAAAAAAAAGAAGCCGTTTACGCTGAACGGATATATAAAGAACAGACATCAGCCTGACGTTGAGATGCTTAAGAAAACGGCTGAAGCTCTCAATCGCAATTCAGAAGGGAAAAATCTATTTTTCCCTTCTGAAAAATTCGTATACTGCTTTGGCAGAACGTTTATCCATACCCTTTGCCTTAGCCAGCTCTTCTTCACTTGCATGCATTATCCTGTCTATATCTCCGAAATGGAGCAAAAGAGCCTTACGGCGCACTTCACCGATACCCTTTATATCGTCAAGGATACTGTGTATCTGCTTTTTGGAGCGAAGGCTTCTGTGATATTCTATGGCAAAGCGGTGTACCTCGTCTTGTATTCTTGTCAGGAGCTTAAAGCCCTCTGAGGAGTAGGGCATCGATATTTCTCTGCCATTGTATATTATTCCCCTTGTTCTGTGATGGTCGTCTTTTATCATACCGCATACTGCCACGCTTATATCCATATCCTTAAGCGCCTGTTCCACAGCAGTTATCTGTCCTTTTCCTCCATCTAGGAAAAGCATATCGGGAAGTCTGTCAAAGCCTGCCTTTTTGCCTATGTTGTTCTTTTCGTTTATATATCTTGTGAAACGTCTTGTGATGACCTCATACATAGAGGCATAGTCGTTTGCCCCTATTACTGCTTTTATTTTAAACTTTCTGTAGTCGCTTCTCTTAGGCTTTCCCTTTTCAAATACTACCATTGAAGCGACCGATTCAAAGCCCTGTGTGTTTGAAATATCATAGCTCTCTATTCTGTTCAGCTCAAAATCGATGCCAAGAGCCTTTTGTATCTCTTCCAGAGCGCCCTTTGTTCTGTCCTGTTCTCTTTTCATTTCTGCGCCGAATTTGTCAAGCGTTATTTGGGCATTCTGTCTTGCCATATCCACAAGCCTTTTTCTTTCGCCCTTCTGAGGTATGAGTATACTTACCCTCTGTCCCTTCTGCTCGCTGAGCCATTGGCTTATAAGCTCGTAATCATCTATATCGCAGGGAAGTATTATTTCCTTAGGTATAAATGGCGTTCCGCTGTAGAACTGCTCTATAAATTCCGAAAGCATGGCGCTATCGGAAATATCCTGACAGTTTTCGGGCATAAAGTGCTCACGGCCGGTAATACGTCCTCCTCTTATAAAGAACACCTGCACTACGCATTCATCTCCCTGACCTCTTGCAAAGGCTATTACATCTCTGTCATCTATATGCATATTTTCTATTATCTGCTTTTCATTAAGAGTCTTAACGTTTTCTATGGTATCTCTGTATTCCGCTGCCTTTTCATACTCTAAATTTTCAGAAGCCTGTTCCATTTTTTCCTTAAGCTCGGCAATAACTCCCTCTGTTTTTCCGCTCAGAAAGTTTATTATACCGTCTATCATTTTATTGTACTCCTCTTCTGAGATCAGTCTGTTGCAGGGAGCGCTGCATTGACCTATGTGATAGTTAAGGCAGGGTCTTTCCTTGTTATAATCTCTTGGGAACACCTTTTGGCATCTTCTCAGCTTCCATATCTTGTTAATAAGCTCTATGTTCTCTTTTACGGTCAGTCCGCTTGTAAAGGGACCGAAATATCGGGCTTTGTCCTTTAAATGCTTTCTTGTCATGAATACACGAGGGTACATTTCATTCGTTGTGACCTTTATATAGGGATAGGTCTTGTCGTCCTTAAGCAGAATGTTATAGCGGGGAGAATGCTTTTTGATAAGGGAATTTTCCAGTATAAGAGCCTCTACCTCGTTTCCTGTTACAATATATTCAAAATGGTCTATATGGCTCACCATCGTTCTTACCTTAGGCGTGTGAGCAGAGTTGTTCTGAAAATACTGACGCACTCTGTTTTTCAGTATCTTGGCCTTTCCCACGTATATTATTTCGTCACTTTCGTTTTTCATTATATATACTCCCGGACTTTCCGGGAGCTTCTTAAGCTCTGCCTGTATGTCGAACATAATATCACCCCGTTACAAGGATTATACCTCAAATCCGCTGTATTATCAACAAATATTAACTTTATGAAATAAAATAACTTTTGTTTTCATATTATAGACCTATAGGGACAAGGAGGAAAATATGTCAAGGAGAACTATTATAAAGGGCGCTTTGATACTGACTATAGCAGGAATAATAACCCGTGTGCTGGGCTTTTTCTACAGGATATATATGGCAAAGACAATAGGCGCAGAGGGAATGGGACTTTATCAGCTCATAACGCCGTTGTATATGCTTGTATGGGCATTGTCCTCATCGGGCTTTTCCACAGCTATGTCAAAGCTTACGGCTCAGGAAAAGGCAAGAGGGACGGAGGGCAATGTAAAAAGGCTTCTGCATATGTCGCTGCTTTTTTCTGTGACTATAGCCATTGCGGCAAGCCTTGTTACATATTTCTTTGCCGATGAGATCTCCGTATATATAGTAAAGGACAGCAGAACGGCTCTTTCTCTCAGGATAATAAGCCTTTGCTTTCCATGTATGGCTATGGGCTCTGTGCTCAGAGGATATTATCTGGGACTTCAAAATACTATGATCTCAGCAGTAAGTCAGGTATTGGAGCAGACTGTAAGAATGGCTGTCATATATATGCTGTCGTCTTTGCTTATACCCAAAGGTCTTGAATTTGCCTGCGCAGCGGCAGTATGGGGCATGACGGCAGGAGAGGTCATATCCTTTTTATATGTATTTTTTTATTATGTCATTAAAAGAAAAAACGGCAGACCGCCTACTCTTGCAATAAAAGGCTGTACGGCTATGATAATGGCGGCGGCAGTACCGCTTACCCTCAACAGAGTGGTAGGCTCGCTTTTTTCCACAGCTGAAAACATACTCATACCCAACAGACTACAGCTTTTCGGCTGTACACAGGCGGAAGCCCTCAGTATACTGGGAAGGCTCAGCGGTATGGCAATGCCTCTTGTTATGTTTCCGTCATCTCTGCTTACAGCCCTTGCTACCGCAACAATGCCTGCCATATCGGAAAGCCATGCGCTTAGACAGTATGCCAGAATAAAGAGCACAATTCATCAGTCAATGGTGATAACCTCCATAATAGGTGCCTTTACAGCGGGAATATTTATATTTTTTCCTAAGGAGGTAGGAATACTCATATATTCCCAAAGACAGATATATGAAATATTAAGACTTCTGGGTATCATATGTCCTTTTCTGTACATACAGGTGACTATGTCGGGAATACTCAACGGTCTTGGTCAGCAGTTGTTTATATTTGAAGTGAATCTTTTTGCGTCTACTGTAAATCTGCTTGCAATATATTTTATAGTGCCCTATTACGGTATAAGGGGATTTCTAATGCCATGGATATTCACAACGGTAGTGATAACCTCCGCTACGGTAATAAGAGTCAATAATTTTCTGGGCATAAATATACCTGTGCTTACACAGTACATAAAGCCTGCTCTTGCCGTAATACTTGCCTGTCTTGCAGCCAAGCTTGGACAGAGCAGGATATGGTACGGCATATCCTATAAAATAGGAGTACTGCTTACCCTATTTACGGCAGGGATCGTATATACATTTCTTGTATTCAGACTGAAATGCATATGCAAAGATGACCTTAGACTATAAAAAACAGGAATAAATAATCCCTATCCTAATATATAATATATTGAGGTGAAAACTATGGATAAAAGATATTATTCCGAAAAACACAGAAGAAACAACAGAAGAAAATCTTATAATTCAAATTATGGCAAAACTCCTCAAAAGGGAAACAGCACATTTTTATTGAGAGTCAATATATGTCTTGGCATAGCTATAATAGCCGCAGGCATATACAAGCTCAACAATGACCTGTCGGCAAAAATGACAGACAGGGTAACGGCGGTGCTGAGCGAAAGCACATCGACTCAGAGCCTTAGAGATACGGCAGTATCGGTCTTTAATTTTGTTTCTGAAGGGAAACACACAGGCTTTATTG
>CANQBT010000134.1 GCA_947589405.1 uncultured Clostridia bacterium
ACAGCCCTTCAGAATGTGAGCCAGTATTATTTTGAAGGACAAAACCTTTTTGCAGGCTTCGTCAAGTTTTGGATTTCTGTAGGCTGTATCTATTGTTTTTGAAACAGGTGTGTTTGTTTCCATATATTTGACCTCATATAACTGTATTCCTCTGTATCTTTATTTTATTATAACACCGGCTAAAAGTCAAGTAATGATAAATATTGTTGAACTTTTATAATTTGGCAGGGAGATTTTCTTATTCATTGAGTTTTGGTATACAGTATGTTATAATATATGTAGGTAAAGCACAAAAAATATGGGGAGGATTTTTAATGTATGATCTTTCTGAAAAATTAAAAAATGAAATAATATACTTTGGCAAAAGAAATAATATTGATAAAATAGTACTTTTTGGTTCAAGAGCAAGAGGAGATAATTCAAGGACAAGCGATGTTGATCTGGCAATATGGGGCGGAGATGTCAACAATTTCTTTATTGATGTTGATGAAAAAACACAGACTTTGCTGCAATTTGATGTTGTTGATATGAACAGTAATATAAGCGATGCATTGAAAACAGAAATAGAAAGAGATGGTGTGATTTTATATGAAAAAATATGATAATTTTATATCTGCCTTAATTATACCGATATTGGAATTTACAGACCCTCTCGGTTTGTTTTGTATTGTCGTATAATGCTCAAATTTAATATATTTTTAATAAATTTTTCAGATTTGGATACTTGACATAAAGTTTACTTCAGGTGCTATTATCATAAGTGTAATGATGCCGAAGCCATATACGTATTTTCGTATAAATGGGAATAAGGTATAGGGCTTTGGAGTCAAAGCATATGTCATTTTATAACAAATAAAAACGGAAATACTTTTCGCTGTGATACTCCCTATTCACACATCGAAAGATATATCCGTTTTTATTTTTTGCTTTCTGCAAAATCGGCAAATTCCTTCAGCTTTTCGCAAAGAGCCGTATATCTGTTTATTTCACGGTTATTATCCACCATTCTGAATAACGTTTCGGGAGAGCCGGCTATTACTGCCAGCTTTTTCGCTCTGGTCAAACCGGTGTATAGCAAATTTCTGCTCATAAGCATATCAGGACCGTTTAGCAGAGGTATTACAACGGCCTTGTATTCGCTGCCCTGACTTTTGTGTATGGTAACGGCATAGCTCAGCTCTACCTCGTCCATCTGTGAAAAATCATAGTGCACCACCTTATTTTCGTCAAAAACCACTTCAATATATTCGTTTATGTTGTCAATATATGTTATTATCCCTTCGTCACCGTTGAATATTCCTACGCCTTCGGTAATGCTGCCGTTTTTTTCTATTATCTTCCATTCTATATTATAGTTGTTTTTTATCTGCATTATTTTGTCGCCTTCACGGAAAATTGTTTTTCTCAACTCCTTTTCCCTCTTTTTGGGAGAAGGCGGGTTAAGGGCTTCCTGCAACACGGAATTAAGGTTAATAACTCCTAAGGGCGATTTTCTCATAGGTGTGAGCACCTGTATTTCGTGTGGCTCGCATTTGATATAATTAGGCAGCCTTGTTGAAACAAGACTGACAATAAGGGAGAGAAGCTCTGCTGTGTTATAGCGTTTCATAAAGAAGAAATCCTTGCTTTTTTCCTTAAGATCGGGATATTTTCCTCTGTTTATTTTGTGGGCGTTTGTAACGATAGCACTTTCCTGAGCCTGTCTGAATATCTCCGTAAGTCTTGTTACCTTTATGACTCCTGAATTTATAATATCCTTAAGCACATTTCCGGGACCTACGGAGGGCAGCTGATTGCTGTCGCCTGCAAGTATAAGTCTTGTGCCCTGAGGTATTGCCTTCAAAAGGGAATGCATAAGCATTATGTCTGCCATAGAGCTTTCGTCTATTATCACTACATCGGTCTCAATAGGGTTATCTTCATTTCTTTCAAAAGTCTGATTTCTGGCGCTTTCGTCTACAAAGTTTATTCCGAGAAGTCTGTGTATAGTCTGGGCTTTATGACCTGTAGCCTCTTCCATTCTTTTGGCTGCACGTCCTGTAGGCGCAGCAAGCTCTATGTCAAGTCCTTCTGCTTCGCAAAGCTTTATAATAGCGTTTATAATAGTAGTTTTGCCTGTACCCGGACCGCCTGTTATTACAAGAACGCCGTTTTCCATAGCCTGTTTTATCGCTTCTCTTTGCTGGGGTACGAATGTTATGCCCTCTGCGCTTTCAAGAGCGTCTATTTCGTTTTCATAATCATATATACCCTCTGCGTCTACATTGCTCAGCTCATAAAGCTTTCTGGCAGTATAGCTTTCCGCATAAAAGAAGAAATTAAGATATACGTTTGTATTCTCGGGTCTTCTGTCCAGCCATATGTAATTTTCTATATGCATTGAAGTCATTTCTCTGTCTATAGCTTCATCGGGTATACTAAGAAGCTGCGCTGCATTTTCAATGAGCTTGGAGTAGGGCAGATATACATGGCCGTTTCCTGCCGCCTGATTGAGCACATACTTTACTCCTGCTCTTATCCTAAAGGGAGAATCGGAAGCTATGCCTACATTGGCGGCAATACTGTCTGCTATTTTAAAGCCTATGCCAAATATATCCTCAGCAAGAGCATAGGGATTTTTTGTAACCACTTCTATTGTCTTTTCCTTGTACCGCTTGTATATTTTAAGAGCGTAGGCAGGGGAAATGCCATATTCCCCAAGAAAGAGCATAGCTCGTCTTTCTTCCGCCTTTTCTTTATAAAGCTCTCCTATAGCCATTGCCTTTTCTCTGCTTATTCCCTTTATTTCGGAAAGTCTTTCAGGTTCAAAATCCATTATCGAAAGGGTGTTGCGTCCAAAGCGTTCAATTATTTTTTTCGCTGTTTTGGGACCGATACCCTTTATAATGCCGCTGGCAAGGTAAAGCTCTATAGCCCTTTCGGTCTTAGGCATTGTTTTTTCAAATATCTCTATATTTATTTGTTCGCCGTAAAAATGATGAGTTACCACAGAGCCTGTTATTTTGACGCTTTCTCCCTGATTGACAGCGGGAATATAGCCGACGCATGTTATTTCGCCTTCAGGCTCTTCATCATTTGTAATTGTAAACACGGCATATCCGTTTTCGGGGTTGTAGAATGTGACTTTTTCTACCGTACCCTCTACTGTCAGCGTTTTCATATGCTTCACCTTCAATAAAATAGGAGATATATCTAAGATACATCTCCTATTTTATCATCATTTACTTATTTTGTAAACTTAATTATATTTAACGATAGCGCCCTTAGGGCATTCGCTTACGCACTTTCCGCAGCCTACGCACTTGCTGTAGTCTATCTTGGCAAGCTTTGCCGGAGGTACGGCCTTAGTGGCGATCATTTCTATAGCCTGAACAGGACAGGCTCTTGAGCACTTTCCGCAGCCTATACAAGCTGTGTCACATGCCTTCATAGCTGCAGCGGCAGGATCAAGGGAGTTACATGTAACTCTGACCTTCTTTGCATAGGGCACAAGCTCTATAAGGCTCTTAGGACAAGCCTTTATACAAGCGCCGCAGGCAACACATTTTTCTTTATCCACTACTGCTATACCGTCTACAATGTGGATTGCATCAAAGGCACAGGCAGCAACACAGTTGCCGTCGCCTAAGCAACCGAAGTTACATGTCTTGCGGCCGCCGTTTACAGTTGCCTCAAAGGCACAGTTGTCTGAGCCGTAGTACTCAAATTTAGTTTTAGCCTTGTTGCAGTCGCCCTGACATTTAACAAAGGCAGTCATTTTTTCGGCAGAACCTGCTTCAACGCCCATAACGGCAGCCACCTTTTCTGAAACGGCAGCACCGCCTACAGGACAGGCGTTGACGGGAGCGTCGCCTTTGGCAATAGCTTCTGCAAGAGCATCGCAGCCTGCAAAGCCGCAGCCGCCGCAGTTAGCGCCGGGTAGACATTCCCTTACAAGAGGGACCTTAGGGTCCTGTTCTACCTTGAATATAATTGATGCAAAGCCAAGCACCGCACCAAATACAACACCCATACAGCCTAAAACAAGTACGGGAAATAAAATCGCATTAATATCCATAATTTTAAACCCTCCTTATTAAAGCATGCCTGAGAAGCCTAAAAAGGCAATAGACATAAGACCTGCGGTTATGAGTGTGATAGGGAAGCCCTGAAACGGCTTTGGAATAGGACACTTTTCAAGTCTTTCTCTTACGCCTGCGAAGAGTATTATAGCAAGAGCAAAGCCTACAGCAGCGCCTACGCCGTTTACAAGTGACTTGATAAAGCCGAAGCCGCTTTCCATATTTGTTACAGTAACGCCGAGAACCGCACAGTTGGTAGTGATAAGAGGAAGATATACGCCCAAAGCCTGATAAAGTGACGGTGAGCTCTTCTTTATGAACATCTCCACAAACTGTACAAGTGAAGCGATAATAAGTATAAACGCTATGTTATACAGGTATGAAAGGTCAAGAGGAACAAGCACATAGTTATATACGAGCCATGTAGCGGCAGAAGCCAAAGCTATAACGAATATAACCGCAATACCCATGCCTGCTGCCGTTTCAACCTTCTTGGACACGCCCAGAAATGGACAGATACCAAGGAATTTACTGAAAATAAAGTTATTGACAAATATAGCTGCCATTAAGGTTACAAATAAATCCATTATCTACCCACCTCCTGCTTTCTGTTTCTAACAAGATTGACTAATACCATGAGGAATGCAAGAGTGATGAATGCTCCCGGAGGAAGTATCATAAGTAAAGTCTTGCACATTT
>CANQBT010000135.1 GCA_947589405.1 uncultured Clostridia bacterium
TATTGATGAGATAACGCATAATAAGGAGTGAGAATATGAGCAGAGATATAAAAATGTGTCACCCACGCTTGCAGGAGCTTGCAGAAAAGCTTGTAAGCGAATGCGCAAAGCAGGGGCTTATTGTAAAGCTGGGAGAGTGTTTCCGCTCTGTTGCCGAACAGGACGCTCTTTATGCTCAGGGCAGAACAAAGACGGGAAACATCGTTACAAATGCAAGGGGAATCTCATACAGCTCAATGCACCAATGGGGCATTGCCTTTGATGTAATAAGGAATGATGGAAAAGGCGCCTACAATACAAGCGGAAATTGGTTTCAAAAGGTTGGAAAAATAGGCAAGAGTTTAGGCCTTGAGTGGGGCGGGGACTGGACAAGTCCTGTGGATATGCCCCACTTTCAGCTGCCTGACTGGGGTAGTACGCCGACTCGATTAAAGCAGATCTATGGCACAGTAAATACATTTAAAAGAACTTGGGAGGTAGATGAAGTGACAGAAGCAAGAGCACATGAAATAGCAAGACAGGAAGCAAACGACATGGTATACAAATACAGAGATAAGGTATATAACAAAATAAACGAGATACCCGACTGGGGCAAAGCTACCGTACAGAAGCTTTACGATAAGGGTATACTTAAAGGTACAGATAAAGGCCTTGAAATAAGCGAAACGCTGCTCAGAGTGCTTGTTATAAACGACAGAGCAAATTTATACAGCTGATATGAAAATATCACAATAAAACCGTATACATATGAAAAAGCATCTGTTCTGAAATTGTCAGATGCTTTTTTATTGTAAGCACACAGCTAAATGCCAAAGGATTGAAATACATAATAAAATCTGATATAATTGAACCGTAAAGCATATGAGAGTATAGGCTCATGATACAAAAAAATATCGGAGTGATAGTATGATAGTTACGGTAACGATGAATCCTGCAATAGACAGGACTGTAGGAGTAGACAGGCTTGTAAGAGGAGGACTCAACAGAATAAATAAAACAGTATGGGATCCCGGCGGAAAGGGAATAAATGTGTCAAAGACAATAAAGGCGCTTGGCGGAAAAAGCATAGCCACAGGCTTTATAGGCGGAAACAACGGAAGAGCCATAGCCGATTCTCTGGATAGACTTGGCATAGATTCTGATTTTGTATGGATAGATGGGGAAACAAGGACCAATACGAAGATAACCGAAGAAGGCGGAGTACTTACGGAGCTGAATGAACAGGGACCCTTCGTTCCTGAAAATAAAGTAAATGAGCTTATGGAAAAGCTTTATAGCCTTGCTTCCGAAAACACTTTTTTTGTACTTTCGGGAAGTGTGCCGACGGGAGTCGGCAAGGATATATATGCTCGCATAACGCATATGGTACACAGCAGGGGTGCGGCAGTTCTTGCAGACGCAGACGGAGACCTTCTTAAAAATGCAGTTATAGAGCTTCCCGATATTATAAAGCCAAACAGAGCAGAGCTTGAAGAATATTCAGGTATAAACGGCGCTTCCGAAACAGAGCTTATAAGCGCTGCCGAAGGTCTTATTGACAAGGGCATAAAGTCTGTGGTTTTGTCTATGGGAGAAAGGGGCGCCATATTTTTTATAAATGGCAAAAGAATAAAATGTCCTGCTCTCAGAGTGAATGTCAGTTCAGCTACAGGCGCAGGCGACGCCATGTCTGCGGCTCTTGCCTATGCCTATGAAAACAGGCTTTCTGAAGAAGCCGCAATAAAAATGTGTATGGCGGTTTCTGCGGGAGCTGTTACCACATCAGGCACAAAGCCGCCTTCAAAAGAGCTTGTTGAAGAGCTTATGAAACAGGTGGAGATAATAAATATATAACAGCAGTCATAAAAGCATAGGCAATACGCATAAATACCAAGCTCTAAGCCTTTGAAGATATTTGTTATGTATGCATATTGTCTGCTTCTGATATATTTTCACTTATCTTCCGTATAAATTTTTCCGATGGCTTGGTAAGTATATGATATTTTTTCCATATGATATGCATACCGTCTTTCCTTTCGGGATAAAGAGGACGGAAGCATAAGGGAGAATCGCCGCCTGTATTTATTATTTTATCCAGCCCCACAGCATAGCCAAGACCCTCCTCGACCATAAGAGAAGCGTTGAAAATAAGATTGTATGTGGCTGTTATATTAAGCTCGGATATTTCCTTTCCTATCCATTTCAGAAAATCGCCGTTATCACTCTGCTGTGATATAATAAGGGCTTTGTCCCAAAGATCGGCAGGAGTGATCCTTTCCTTTTTTGCAAGAGGTGAGCTTTTGAGCATAAGCACTCCCCACGTATCTTTATATGGAAGCTCTAGGGAATTGAATTTTGTGTTGTCAACAGAGCCGAATACGATACCGAAATCTATAAGTCCCTTGTCAAGCTGCTCAAGTACAAAGCCTGAATTGCCGCTTGAAATATGGTAGCGTATCCCGGGATATTCCGTATAAAGCTCTTTTGCTGCTCTTGCAATATATCGAAGGGCGTCCGTTTCGCCTGTTCCTATATATACATCGCCCATAATAACGCTGTCCGAAAGAGAAATTTCTCTTTCGGTCTTATGTACAAGCCGTAGGATCTCTTCGGCTCTTTTTCTTAAAAGCATTCCCTCGTCTGTGAGAGTGACCTTTCTCGAACCCTTTGTTCCCCTTATAAGAAGCTGCTTTCCCAACTCCCTTTCCATTTCCCTAAGCTGAGTCGAAAGTGTCGGCTGTGAAAGATGAAGGGCTTCGGCAGCCTTTGTAATATTTTGTTCTCTGGCAACTGCCAGAAAATATTGAAGTACACGCAGTTCCATTTTTTCATCTCCTTTCGTTTAATATAACATAATTTTCCATAGTTTTTAACTATGGAAATAAATTATTTATAAGTATTTGCTATTAAATATTTTTTAAATTATAATATATACAAACAAAAAAGGTCGGTGAAGAATATGGATATATTACAGAATATCTCTAAGAAGGATATTATACAGAATATGAAGGACGCAGGCTGTTCCGACAATACTATAGATAACTGTATCGACTGTATAGAAAAGGGCAGAAGAGAAGAGCTGCTCAAAAGACTGGCTGCCCACAGAAGCAGCGTACTGGACAGTATCCACAGAGAAGAAAGACAGATAGAATGCCTTGATTATCTTGTGTATCAGATAGGGAAAAATAAGGAGGTAGTGTTATGAAAACAATAGAAGGAAAATGCTTTGATGAAGAAAGAGCTCTTTACGGAATGGAAGAAATAGCGGTAAAAAACTGTTCCTTTCAGGGACCTGCAGATGGAGAAAGCGCATTAAAGGAGTGTAAAAATGTTGAAGCTGAGGATTGTTTTTTTGATCTACGCTATCCTTTCTGGCACGATAAGGGTCTTAAAATATATTCTTCCGAAATGACTGAGCTTTGCAGAGCCGCTTTATGGTATTCCGAAAATATAAGGATAGAAAACAGCACGCTGCATGGCATTAAGGCGCTGCGCGAGTGCAGCAATGTATATATAAAGGGCTGCGATATTATTTCTCCTGAATTCGGCTGGTCAACAAGAGGGATAACTATGGAAAGTACAAGAGCCCAAAGCGAATACTTTATGATGCGTTCTGAGGATATGATATTCCGCAATGTTATATTCAAGGGTAAGTATTCATTTCAGTATATAAAAAATGCAGTATTTGAAAACTGTGTTTTTGATACTAAGGACGCCTTTTGGCATGGTGAGAATATAACGGTAAGGAACAGCGTTATAAACGGCGAATATCTTGGGTGGTATTCAAAGGGACTTACGCTTATAAACTGCAAAATAACAGGCACACAGCCCTTGTGCTACTGCCGTAACCTTATGCTTATAAACTGCGAAATGACAGATACGGACCTTGCCTTTGAAAAATCCGAAGTAGAAGCGGATATTACAACAAAGGTGGGCAGCATAAAGAATCCGCTGTCAGGTCATATTTTTGCAGCAGACGCAGGAGAGATAATAATGGACGATAAAAATGCGGAGGGCAAGGTGATAATCGGCAAAAGAAAGTGCGTGTACTGTGCTTAAGAAAAGGACCCTTCTGTTGACTTTTGTAATTTTTTGTTATACAATATATGTAAGTTGTATATAATTATAAAAGTTAAAGTTAACTTTATGGTTTAATAGGGAGGAAGGACTTATGATATATACCGTAGGTGAAATGGCAAAAAAACTTGGTGTTGCAGCTTCAACTCTGAGATATTACGATAAGGAAGGGCTGCTGCCCCTTGTGGAACGCTCAAGCAGCGGTATAAGAATGTTCAGAGATGAGGATTACGAATGGCTCCTTGTCATAAGCTGTTTAAAAAAGACAGGTATGTCACTTAAAAATATAAAAGAGTTTATATACCTGGTTATGGAGGGCGACAGCACTATTGACAAAAGACTTTCTCTTTTCATAAAGCAGAAGGAAGCTATGGAGAAAAGAATGGCTGAGCTTCAGGAGACTCTTGATATGCTTGATTTCAAGTGCTGGTACTACCGTGTCGCAAAGGAAGCCGGCACAACGGATATTCTGCGGGATATGCCTATAGAGGATATACCTGAAGAATACAGGGAAATAAAGTATAAGCTTCAGAATGTCGACTTACAGAACGATAAATAAGGACTGTTATTATACAGTCCCCAAATTGTCGAAAAAAGTAAAATTCGACTAAAAATATAAATTGTTAAAGTGAACGACTTGCAAAAAGCGTCGCAGACTTTAA
>CANQBT010000136.1 GCA_947589405.1 uncultured Clostridia bacterium
GCAGAATGTTGAGAATATGGTAAAGGATATAATAGACGTGTATAAAACACGTATCGAAAACGTAGACTGGATGAGCGACAAGACAAAGGAAAAGGCTTTGCTCAAGCTCAATAGCATGAATATACTTATAGGCTATCCTGAGGAATACGATGATCCCTATGAATATGCCGAAGTAAACAGCGACAGCCTTTATGACAATATTGTGAGTATGTCATTGTCAAGCCGTAAAAAGGACATTGAGGAGCAGTTCATACCTATTGACAAAAACAATATGGGCGATCTGGCGGTTTATGACGTAAATGCCGGTTATGTATTTTCAACCAACGAAATAATATTCCCTGCGGCATTTCTTCAGGAGCCTTTTTATGACTATGACGCTTCCTATGAAACAAATTTGGGCGGCATAGGCTATGTTATAGCCCATGAAATATCACATGCCTTTGATAATTCAGGATCGGACTATGATGAAAAGGGAAATGCCGTAAACTGGTGGACAGACGAGGACAGAGCAGCATTTGACGTTCTCTGCGATAAAATGGCGGCATTTTATGACGGTCAGGAAATAGCTCCGGGCATAGTATCAGACGGCGAGCTGACATTAGGTGAGGATATTGCGGACAACGGCTCTATGAGCTGTATACTTGAAGTGGCATCTCATCTGGAAAATCCGAACTATGACGCTCTTTTCAGAGCCGCAGCCCACTGCTATGCAGACAGCAGCAACCGCAACAGTCTGGAATATGATGTTGTAGGTGATGTTCACAGCAACGGAAAACTCCGTATAAACAGGGTATTTGTAAACAATCAGATATTCTACGATACCTACGGTATAAAGGAAGGCGACGGAATGTACGTTGCTCCCGAAGATAGAGTACATATTTGGTAATTATTTTGCAATTCAATATTAAGGAGGGTAAAATATGAAACTAAGACGAATAATTGCAGCAGTATCGGTCGTAACGATGCTTTTCGGCTCTGTAAGCGTACAGGCGGCAGGTACTCCTATCACAAGAGGCGAAGCCGCAGATATGCTTGCCGCAGCAGCAGATGATTACACTCCCGGAATAAGCAAGGAGGATATACTCAAGGGCTATGATGACGGTCAGCTCCACGAGGATCGAGGCGTTACACGTGCAGAAGCACTTGTAATGCTCAAGAGAGCCTTCGGTGAGTTCCCCGCTCCTATGGGACACAATTTGAGAACGGGTTATCCTGCAGAAAGCTTTACGGATATTCCCGACTGGGCAGATGAGGAGATAGCAGATGTGCTTGCTTCTGGCATAATAGCAGGCACTTCCGAAAATACTCTTTCACCAAACGACCCTATTACCAAAGAACAGCTTGAACTTCTTATAAAGCGTACATATGCCTATATGGGCAAAAACTTAAAGGACGACTACTGGACGACAGTCAATAAAAGCACACTTGATACTCTTGAAATAAAAGAGGGCAGAACAACTGTCGGCGGCGCATCAAACACAATTGCGGATACTGTAGAGGAACAGATGATAACCATAAGAGATGAGCTTCTTGCAGGAAATTATGAAAAAGGCTCAAAGGAGCAGAAAATTGCCGACTTCTACAGAAGCGTAATGAATAAGGAGTACAGGGCAAAAACGGGAATGGCGCCTATAATGCCTTATATAGAGCTTATAGACAAGGCTCAAAGTGTTGAGGATATTATAAAAATAAACAACACTTTTGTAGAAGAAACGGGAACAATGCTTCTTATGTGCTACGGTACAGATGTAAATGTTAAGGACAATTCAAAAAGAGTGTTCTGTTTCGATGTAAGCAGAGGACAGCTTGGAGCAAAAGCTCTGTATGAGGATCAGAACATAATGGACGCATACAAAAAGCTTATGAACACTTACTTCAAGTCTGTAGGCGAAAGCGATGAAGAGGCTGCAAAGGACACGGAGCTTGCAGCAGGCTATGAATCAAGAACAATGGAGCATTTCCTTGATGTTCAGGATCTGACTGACATTGACAAGCTTTTTAATCCCTATAGACTGGATGATATAAAGGAAATGTTCCCGAAAGTCGATCTGGATTCCGTATATACGGCATCGGGTTATGACGAAAGCTGGAAAACCACCGATATAATTCTTTACTACCCGGATTATATAAAAGCTGTAGCAGATGAGTATACCGATGACAATATAGATACACTTAAGGCATATACTAAATTTGCAATTCTCTATAAATTAGGAAACACCCTTTCGGACGAGCTTTTAGACGCCAAATATACCTTTATGGAAACAGTTGGCATGGGCGCAAGAAAGAACGAGGAACAGAACGCTCTTTCCGCTGTAGAAGGTATGTTTAATGATTACTTGGGCGAAATATATGCCAATAAATATTTCTCAGCCGAAAAGAAGCAGAATGTTGAAAATATGGTAAAGGATATAATAGACGTATATAAAACACGTATTGAAAACGTGGACTGGATGAGCGATAAGACAAAGGAAAAGGCTTTGCTCAAACTTGATAAGTTGAATATACTTATAGGCTATCCTGAGGTATACAAGGATCCCTATGAATATGCACAAATAAACAGCGACAGCTATTATGAAAACTATGTAAGCCTGTTACTGTCAGAGCATAAAAAGGATATTGAGGAACAGTTCACACCTATAAGCAAAAACGATATGCTTGTGCCTGCTTACGAGGTAAACGCAGGTTATCGTCCTTCAATGAATCAGATAATATTCCCTGCAGCAATACTACAGGCGCCGTTCTATGACTATGACGCTTCTTATGAGACCAATCTGGGCGGAGCAGGCTATGTTATAGCTCATGAGATTTCTCACGCTTTTGATAATTCAGGCTCAGACTATGACGAAAATGGAAATGCCATAAACTGGTGGACAGACGAGGACAGAGCGGCCTTTGACGCTCTCTGTGACAAAATGGCAGAATACTATGACGGTCTGGAAATAGCTCCGGGCATATTATCAAAGGGCAAGCAGACATTAAGCGAAAATATTGCAGATAACGGCGCTGTAAGCTGTATACTGGAAATAGCCTCTCATCTTGAGAACCCCGACTATGACGCTCTTTTCAGATCTGCGGCGTACTGCTGGGCACAAAGCGCTCCCCGCAGCTATCTGGCATACATTACCGCAAGCGATGTTCACAGCAGCGCAAAGCTCCGTATTAACAGAGTATTCCAGAATAATCAAATTTTCTATGATACCTACGGTATAAAGGAGGGCGACGGTATGTATGTTGCTCCCGAAGATAGAGTACAGATATGGTAATTATTTCGCAATTAAATATTAAGGAGGTCAAAATATGAAATTAAGACGAATTATTGCAGCAGTATCGGTCGTAACGATGCTTTTCGGCTCTGTAAGCGTACAGGCGGCAGGTACTCCCGTCACAAGAGGCGAAGCCGCAGATATGCTTGCTGCCGCAGCCGATGACTACACTCCCGGAATAAGCAAGGAGGATATACTCAAGGGCTATGAGGACGGTCAGCTCCACGAGGAACAAGGCGTAACACGTGCGGAAGCCCTTGTAATGCTTAAGAGAGCTTTTGGTGAATTTCCCGCTCCTACGGGAGATAATCTGAGAACAGGTTATCCCGCAGAAAGCTTTACGGATATTCCAGACTGGGCAAATGATGAGATAGCAGATGTGCTTGCTTCGGGTATAATAGCAGGCACTTCAGAGAACACATTTTCTCCTGACGAACCCCTTACAAGGGAACAGCTTGAAACACTTATAACACGTACATACACCTACATGGGCAAAAACCTGAAGGACGACTACTGGGCTACCGTCAATAAAAGCACACTTGATACTCTTGAAATAAAAGAGGGAAGAACATGTGTCGGCGGTGCATTCGACACTATTGAAGATACTTTAGAGGCACAGATGAAGGCTATAAGAGACGAGCTCCTTGCAGGAAATTACGAAAAGGGCTCAAAGGAGCAGAAAATTGCCGACTACTACAGAAGCGTAGTCAATAAGGAATACAGGGCAAAAACGGGAATGGCACCTATAATGCCTTATATGGAGCTTATAGACAAGGCTCGGAGCGCTGAAGATATTATAAAAATAAACGACACCTTTATAGAAGAATTGGGAATAAAGCCACTTATGTTCTACGCTACAGATGTAGACGCCTATGACAATTCAAAAAATGTGCTTGCTTTTGATGTAAATATAGGATATCTTGAAGCTAATACTCTGTATGAGGACCGGAACACAATGGACGCATACAAAAAGTATATGAACGCTTGTTTCAAGGCTATAGGCGAAACCGATGAAGAGGCTGACAGGGACACCGAGCTTGCAGCAGGCTATGAATCAAGAACAATGAAGCATTACCCCGATGCTCAGGAGCTGTATGACATCAACAAGACATACAATCTGTATAAATTAGATGATATAAAGAAAATGTTTACCGGTGTCGATATTGATCCCGTATATACGGCATCAGGCTATGACGAAAGCTGGAAAGCCACCGACATACTTATTTACTACCCTGATTATATAAAGGCTATAGCGGCAGAGTTTACAGACGACAATATAGATACCCTTAAGGCATATACTAAATTTG
>CANQBT010000137.1 GCA_947589405.1 uncultured Clostridia bacterium
TGCGCTTACAAGCGCTGACCGGTAAAAGCCCCTTATAGGGGTAGTGCAAGCCACCGGCTGAGCCGGTGGTCTTGACTGCAGTCCCTTAAAAATAGCTTACCTTTATATGCTTTCCCATTTTTTTAAGACATTCGGAAAGCTCCGAAACAAGATTCATTTTTATATTGAATGTAATAGGCAGGTCGGGATTCTGATGAGCGGGATTTATGGCACGGCCTACATAGAAATTAATATCCGTAGCCTCTTCAAAAAGGAGCTTTGCTATAAGAGATGCGCCGTCACGGCTAAAGCCCCAGTTTTCATATTCCTTGTTTTCGGAAAGGAAATCTCTTGCATATTCCAGCACTCTGTTTACCGTAATGACCCCTTCTGTAACAAGATCCACACCGTCTATCTCTGCAACAGGCGGAATACCCTCCGCTTCAAAATTGAGCGTAGGTCTTACCTCCTTGCCCAGATACTTAGCGGCAATAGATGAGGTGGTACCTCCGCATATAATATGCTTTCCCGCCTTTGAGAAAAACAGCGCCATCATTTTATTGCAGTCATTTCTGTCTGAGGGCGGACCAAAAAGTATATTCATGGGGTTCCTTTTTCTTATCCTTACAACACAGGCGGTAGCGTCATCTCCCGGCTCTCCGCCGTATAGTCTGTAGCACTCGTTAATAAGTATGGTAGCAAGAGTCTTGGCGTTATATCCGGCACATTCCATTGTTTCCATAAACTCTATAATATCTTCAAGCTTCCAGCCAAAGTTATATGAAAGTCCCATACCGGCATGGGGACAGCCGTCGCTCATGGCTACAAAAAGATCTCCCTCCCGAAGCCTTATTTTGGCTTTGTATATTTTTTTGTTGTCAATATTCAGCTCTTCTCTGTAGTAATCAAAATTCTTTCCGTTTCTCAGCACAAATACTCTTGGATTGTCATACTGTATTATTTCCGCATACTCGTTATCCACAATATGTATTATTGTAAATGTGGAATAGGCAACACCTCTGACGGAGCACACAGGCAGAGTAGCCGCAACAGTAGCAACACATTCCTCTATTGAAAGTCCCGCAGCCATAAGAGTGGAAATTATCTTTGAGGTAAGGGTGGAAAGGATACTTGCCTTTACACCGCTTCCCAGTCCGTCTGCCAGCACTATTATAGCGGAATTTTCATCATCGTTCACAACGTCTATATGGTCGCCGCAAAGCTGTTCTCCAAAGTGGTTTATACTGATATATCCTATGTCAGCGCACAGATCATTCATCAGAGATCATCTCCTTAAGCTTTGTAAGAGCGATTTTGGTCTCGGCAGCTGTTTCTCCCAGAAGTGAAGCTATTTCCTGCACTATCCTCATCTGTTTATCTACCACCTTATCCGCAACCTCTATTGTGTGAGAGCTTATCTTATCCTTTTTCTGCTGTCCCTGCTCCTCTGCGGTAACATCTCTCAAAATACACAGTATGATATGAAATTCCTTATCGGCAATAATAGTTTCCTCTACATAGCGTCCATATTCCGCCAGATATATCCTTTTGTTTTCAATACGGCTGTTTGTGTTGTATACGGTTATAAAATCGGCAGGATCCATTATTCTCACAACAGGCTCTCCCAGTATATCGGAAGCATGCCTGAGATTGAATATCCTTCTTGCGGATTTATTTACAAGCTGTACTTCAAACTGTTCGTTTACGTCAATAATGCCGTTAGGCGTATTGTTCACTATATTTGCGGTAAAGCTTTCAGCCTTTTCCTTAAGATAGGGTAGACACATGGATATTTCCGCTTTACCCTGATATATTGCAATGGCCTTCTCCCTACAGGTATTATAGCCGCAGGAGCCGCAGTTCAGCTCGTCCTCAGGCTTTGTCTTACCCATGTTTTTAAGCACCGTGCGTATTTCGTCCTCAGAGGGCACAGCATTTTTCCTGTCTATAGGTTCAAAGTTCTTCTTTATGCTGTCATGGGACGGCTGTTTCACATCAAAGTCCTTTTCTCCCGCATATTCTGCAACAGCCTTATATTCTCTGACAGGTGAAAGATTGAATTTCTCCATTACAGGTCCCGAAACGCAGCTGCCGCTGCATGCAGACATTTCTATAAAGCACTTATGTATACTTCCCTTTTCAATATCCCTTAAGGCTGATATACAGTTTTGTGTTCCGTCAATGGCCATATATGTATAGCCCTCTATTTCCTCTCCCATAGTCTTTAGAATACCGCCTGTGGTAGGGAAAAGACGTGCCCTGCTTTCCTCTGTATCGTCAATATCCCTTTCAAGCTCTATGCCTTCCTCTTCAAGCCATTGTGAAAGCTCTTCAAATGTAAGTACTGCGTCTACAATATCTCCATAGTGATCCGCTTCGTCCTTTTTGGCAAGGCAGGGACCTATAAATACGGTCTTAGCCTGAGGTAACCTTCTTTTAATATCCATGCTGTGAGCCTGCATGGGAGATGCTGTATCCGCCAGATACGGCAGCACAGAGGGGAAATACTTCTGTATAAGAAGGTTTACTGAATGACAGCATGAGGATATAAGTATATCCCTGTTCTCCTCCTTCAGCATTCTGTTATATTCATTTTTCACAATAGTTGCGCCTACAGCCGTTTCCTCAGCATCTTGAAAGCCCAGCTTTTTAAGGGCATTTTTCATAGAATTTATGCCTGTTCCTTCATAGTTGGCAATAAATGAAGGCGCAATGCTTGCTATAACAGGGGCGCCGCTTGCTATCATTACCTTTACCTTTTCTGTCTGAGATGTTATTTCCTTTGCATTCTGCGGACACACTACAAAGCATTGACCGCATAATATACACTCGTTTCCCACAATATGTGCCTGCCCTGCCGAAAAGCGTATTGACTTTACGGGACAATGCCTTATGCATTTGTAGCAGTTCTTGCAGTTTGATTTTTTAAGCTTGAGCCATTCAGCCATGTTATTCTCCTTTTATCTCTTTATTTCTCTTAGCACATAATCATTGAAAAAATCATTGAAATTTTCCTTTGTAATACCTGTGTACACAGCATCGTTCACCTGTACCGTAACGCCGTCACGGTTGCATCTGCCTGTGCAGAAGCTTCCCGAAAGCTCAATTTTGGTTTCCGCATTGTTTTCCTTAACAGCATTTCGGAATTCATCTACCAATTCCTGCGCTCCCTTAAGATAGCAGGAGCTTCCTATGCATATTTTTACAACAAGCATAAAATGACCTCCGTTTTTTACAAATTCAGTATATTAATTATAATTAAAAACAATGTGCAAGTCAATATTGACATTCCCAACTCTCTGCTGTATCATAAAAAAAAGAAAGGATATGATAAAATGAAGGAACACATTTCAAGAGAAAAAGCCTATGAGCTTCTTAAAAAGTATAATAAGGAAGCGTTTCACCTACAGCACGCTCTTACTGTAGAGGGAGTTATGCAATGGTATGCCAATGAGCTTGGATATGGCGAGGATCAGGAATACTGGGGTATTGTGGGACTTCTCCACGATATAGATTTTGAGCTTTATCCCGAAGAGCATTGTATAAAGGCGCCTGAGCTGCTGAGAGAAGGCGGCGTCGGAGAGGATATTATTCACGGTGTATGTTCTCATGGCTACGGCATTACAGTTGACGTAAAGCCTGAGCACGAAATGGAAAAGGTACTCTATGCCACAGATGAATTAACGGGTCTTATATGGGCTGCCGCTCTCATTCGTCCCTCTAAAAGCGTACAGGATATGGAGCTTAAATCTCTTAAAAAGAAATATAAAAGCCCTGCCTTTGCCGCAGGCTGTTCAAGAGAAATAATAGAAAAGGGCGCCGACATGCTGGGCTGGGAGCTTAGCGATCTTCTTCAGAAAACGATCTATGCCATGCGCTCATGCGAAGATTCTGTAAATAAAGCTGTGGAAAATAATTTTGAATAATTTAAATGGGCTGAGTGAAGGGATAAAATTACACCCTTCCGTCCGCCCAATATAAATGTATTGTTATTGTAAAGAAATAGTTGGGCGGACACCTTCCCTTACGCCCTGAAAGGGCTAAGGGACGGCTTAAGTGTGCGTATCTCCCACTTCCTTAGTTAGAAATAAAGCTAATTTTTCAACACTATAAAGCATTTGAAGAACATAAACCTAAGGTGTCCCTTCTCCTCCCCACCTCTAACCTCCCCTAGCTCAATTTTATATTGAGCGTCGGAGGCTGGTCGTAAAGCTTACGCTTTACTGCTCGCCCAAGCAGCCAGGAGGAGGGGGACCATTTCAAGTAATGCTTGCATTACTTGAAATGGTGGAAGGGTCGTTATAAATTCTGGGCTAAGATGTTTTTGAACGTGACTGACTGAAGTGTCGATATTAGATATTTGAGGGTCGACTATCCCCAATCAAAATTCCTCAAAAAAAACCTCTCCCTTTCGGGAGAGGTCCTTTTGCATTTGTATTAATATAATCAGTATTAGAAGCCTGTAATTTCGCCTTTGGCAACCTCAGGAATATTAGTCTGAATACTTGAAACAGCATTCACAGCGGCAATAACATCTGCATTCTTATAAACTGTTATATCAACTTCTGGCTTTGTATAAAG
>CANQBT010000138.1 GCA_947589405.1 uncultured Clostridia bacterium
TAAGATAATTAAACACGGCTTCCTGTACCTTGTCCACAGTAATATCGCATATCTCTGTGTCATTACCGTTTTCATCAACGGCAGCAGTCTTGGCGAACTGAGGATAAAGCTCTTCATAAAGCTTTTGACAGTCCTCTATATAGTCGTCATAACTCCGATTTACAATGGCATTTTTACCCATATTGCCATAGCGCTGCTCCACAGCGGTATTTATAAGCAGCGTGTTGTTATCTGCTGCAGGTGCGACTGTCTGCTGTTCCTCTTTTGGCGTTTCTATATAGCTGCCAAGAGCTGTATCCTTATATAGGGTATTTGCTCTCTTCTCAAGATAGAGATAGCTTTCTTCGGCTTTCTCGCCATACTGCTGAGCAAAGGCAATTTCGTCATAGCTGTGGTCAATGTAGTCAAACACGCCTGATTCCTTCGTTGCAGCATTTATATCGTTGGCATCTTGTATGAACTTGTCGCTGTCGCCTCTGTATGCCTTAACGGTATCAAGTGTGTTATAGGCGCTTATATAGTTGTTTATTTCTGCAACGATAGCGTCGTATTCCAGATAGTGATCGGCAAGAGCTGCGCCTGTAAGTACTGTATTTTTCCAGCTAAGCTGTACAAAATAACGAGTGTTGTCAAAGTCCTTTTCAAGCTTGGCAAGCTCTCCTTCTATACGCTCTATTTCAGCCTCCTGAGCATTTACCTTGTCCTGAGCGTCATAGATCTCCTGCATAATGATACTGTTTGTCAGAACGGCATTATAATAGCTGACTGTACTCTCCGTGCTGCCATCGGTAACATTTACAGAATAGGTATCATCGCTGTTTATAACATTGTTGACAGAATTAACATAATTCATTATCCTTGAAAAGACATCATTGGGATAATTCATATAGTCATATTCTATCCTGTTATATCCGGATCCGGACTGTCCGCTTATATAATTTACACCGTTTAAATCATTCGGCTCTGCTGTAAAAAGCTCACTATATGATTCCTTAAGATTACTGTAAGGAGTATCAAAATTATAATATTTCTTTACACCCGAAAAATATTTTAATATATAATCATTATACATATTATATATATCCGTATCATAGACATAGTAAGCCCTTGCACGGTCATATCCGCTCATTATCCTGCTGAGAATAGATGAAAGCTCATTTTTTGCCGTATTGATCGTTTCAGCAGTATTTTCCGTACCTTGCGGCGTATATCTGCTCAGAAGAGAAAAGTCAAAACCAAACAGATCGCTTACAGCATCCTCAAAGTCCGTCTTGGCATTGGCGATTTCAGGCTCCTCATCCCGCATAGAATCAGGGAACAGCCTGATATATTCTCCCGGACTGCCTACATATGAACCATCACTATTTACGGATACAGAGCCTTTATAAAAATAATACTCATTTATAGACGGAACACATATGCCATCCTTCATTAAAGGATCAATGCCTACTATATATCCACGAGCGGTTATCACTTCATAATTAAATATTAAAGACATGCCTACATTTGAATCACAAACTGACCTGAAAGCCGTATGTTTGTCCATAAGGTCGTTAAAATTCCGCACCATTTCATTTTCATCAAGATCGAATCTTTCCGACGTAGGATCAAGCATATCCATAACGGACTGATAATATCCCAGAGAATTAAGTGTCCTGTCTACATTGTCGCTGCCTACTATATCCTCTGTAGCAGCGTTTATGCCGTTGGCATTTGACGCATAAGCATTGTTGAGAGTATCAAGCTGAGCCTTAAGTTCTTCAAGCTTTTGCTGAGCAGCCACAAGCTCAGCCTTTTTGTCCCTTATTTTGGCAAAATCGGTTATTACTCTTTCAAGTCCCTCTGAATATTCCTTGCTGCCCTCAGCATATGGTCCCGTCTTTACCGCATTGGCAAATTTCTGCATATTGCTTGTATATTCATCGGCATATATTCCCTTAGCAACGTCAAACTGTTCCTTCGCTTCATTGGCGCCTGTAATGGCAGTTGCTTCGGAATCCTGTTTTGATATGGTTTTTATCTCATCGGTAAGGTCAATATCGAATGTAAGATATTTTTGTATCTGTCCCTTAAGTTCATCGCTGAATTCATTTTGAAGAACGTCATCGTCTATATCGCCTTCTTCCTCTATGGAATTAAGCTCATCTTCTATTTCATCGGCATCTTCAGGCTCCTCCTCTTCCGTATCCGACGTATCTATGGACGGGGAACCGCTTTCATTCTTAAGATCGTCGACCTTCTGCTGATTTTTGTTATTATAATACTGCAAAGTATTTGACGGAGCTGCTTTTGCCGCCTTTTCAAGCTCTCCCGGCTCCAGATTCTCAACAGGAGTGTCCTCCTGAGCCGACAAGGGCGTTATGAGCATCTGCATAACAATGGCATAGTTATATTTTTTTACTATTTTGGTATTCTTTATAAGATCATAGACATTCTGCGGTATTATATAATAATCTCTGCATTTATCCAACGTCATGTATACATTATTGGTGCCGATCGTCACAACTTTATTCAAATAATTGAGCAATTGGTAAAAATATCCGTCATCTAACTTCTTCTGATTATACAACTCTATAGCTGTTCCCAACTCGTCCATATATTCTCTTCCCGTTTCGGTCAGTATAAGGTCGTTTATGGTATAGTCATAATCGGGGTTAAGGTCAAAATGAGGAGTTATGGTAAGCTTTACCTTGCCCTTTGCGCCGCCCTTATATGTCTTTGGGAATAATATGAGCCAGCTTCTTTCCGAAATATAGTAGCTAAATTCATTTTCAAGTATCCATGAGGTATTGTTGGTATCGGCAGTAAACTTAAAGTCACCGAAATCACTATCCTTTACATCGCTGTAATTGTCTATGGACAAAGTACCCGATGATGTCTTTTTATAGCCGCTGTAGGCATTGCGCACCTCGTCATATACCTTTTTCCTTATGTCAAAGAATTTGCTGTTTATTTCCGACTTTTTAATATAGTCGTTCCGCATATTACTAAAGTAGGTATACAGATTACTTGACTCGCCATATGTATATGTAAAGTGCTTCTTCATATTCTTGAGATAATTGTTTACCCAACCGTCGGAACAGTCTGAATATGATATATCCATTGATACGTCATATGTAGAAGCAGCATAGCCTGCACCCTGCATAGTATTTCTGAATGTAGTGGAATTGAAAAACTCATTTAGCGAATAGTTATATCTTTCCTTTGATACATAGGAACGTGTATCCTCATCAAAGTGGTATACATACAGATTGTCATTATAGCATACCGTAAGAGCATCATCGTTAAGATTGGTAACAAGGTTATACTTGCCTATACCCAGATCGCTTACCTTACAGGAGCCTGCATCACAATAAAGAACGGTACAATAATCCTTGCCTATCTCATGCTCCATTACAACGGTAGCCACCTTGAAATCGGAATCGTCTACCGCTTCGGGATTGTCCTCTATCTTTATATTATTGGGATCCACCTCAGCAGGCATTGCCGTAGGGATCTCTGTATCTCCCTCTCTGTTGGCATTATCGGAATATTTATCATCATAGCCGTTTACAGAAACTACTTCCTTACCTGCCGCCTTGTTTACGGCATCGTTCATCATATTTTCAAAATATGAATTTGAAGTATCATAGCTCATATTATAGTCATAAGGGGGCTTGTTAAAGCTATAGCCGGGACCATAGTCGTCCTTATAGGTGGTCTGGAAGCCATAGAGCACAACGGCGCCGTTGTATTCCGTAACGGCTTCGCCGTTTTTCTGTACCGTCTTTGCTTCAGCCTTTGACTGATTTACACCTATTACTCTGAAATTTCTCAGATAATCACCGTCACAGTACTCGGGCGGAATGAAAAAGACCTTGTCATCGCTGGCAACAAGCTTGGGCGCACCCGTATAACCGCCTGATATTTCCTTAAGCATCTGATCGTTGTAATTTATATCGATAAGCTCTTCCTCATCATCGGTGTCGCTTATCTCCCCTTCGGGAGTATACATTTTCAGAGTCTTGCTGCCGCCGCCTACAAAATACAGCACCAGAAAGAATATGAGTATACCTGCAATTATGCCTATTTTATATTGAATTGGAATTGGATCTTTACCCATATTATCTCCACCTTTGTTGAGGTAAATTTTTGTTTAGTGCAGTAAGTTCGACCTCTCAGTCAGCGCAGTTGAAGGCTGTGTTAATTTAAAGTTGTTGGTTGCGCTGACAGCTCCATTGCAGCGGAAGAATATCCGCCAACACGTAGTGTTGCTTTTGCCGAAGGCAAAAGTGCTGAAAAGTGGCAGTCCGAAGGACTGACGGAGAGATAAATCGACCCTTCAGTCAGTCACGTTCAAAAACATCTTAAAGCAAAATTTTTGACGTGACTGACAGCTTCCCTTCTCTGAAGGGA
>CANQBT010000139.1 GCA_947589405.1 uncultured Clostridia bacterium
CTTGCCAAAATATCAGTAAACACGGCTGGTCCCTACCTTAGCTATCTGAAAGAAATGTCTTTAGGCATTTCTTTCAAGCGTGTCGATTTTATCGACACGCTCAGCCATTGTCTTTTGATGAAATCATAAGGCAATGGCTCATTATTTGTATTTCAATGCTAAACTCAGCACTACAGGGCTTTTTCAAAAATATTGGTATTATCTTACAGGCGGATATTCATTGAACAGATTTGTTACGCCATCGTATATTGCCTGTCCTACGGTGTCTATATTGTTATTCATCATAGCTGCTTCCGAAGCGTTGCTTATGAAGCCGATCTCTATAAGGGTTGCAGGAACAACAGACTGTCTTAATACGATCCAGTTCTCGCTTTTTACCTTTCGGTTTACGGTTCCAAGCTTTTCAAGAAGCTGGTTGAGCATTTCCGCAGCAAGGGTATAGCTTGTAAGTCCGTTGCCCAGATCATTAGGGTAAAGACTGTATGTTTCGGTACCCGTTGCGGTTGAGTTTGTAGCTGAGTTTATATGTATGGATATAAAGGCATCTCCCACTTCGTTGGCAAGATTGGTCCTGTCATCGAAGCTTGGGTACGTATCGGTTGCCCTTGAAACGTAACACTTTATATGACCGTCGTTATCAAATTTTTTCTTTGCGCTTAAGAGCATTTGCAGAGTAAGATCCTTTTCTACAAGACCGTTTCCGTGCGCGCCGGGATCATCTCCGCCATGTCCTGCGTCAAGCACTATTATTTTATCATATTTTTCCTTTGGAAATACGGGAGAGAAATATACATATCCGTTTTCTTGAGTTATCTTTACGGCAAGTATCATATTTTCATCAAAGGAAACAGATGTTTTTTCCGGCGTTACCGTTACGGTACATTTACTTATTTTTTCGGAAAGAGGGTTAAAGGTCTCGCTGTTTATAAGTGATGTCAGATTGACAGGTATTTCGCAGGTGTAGTTCAGATCATAATAATCGTCGTAATGTATTATGTTTGAAGTATTTATAACGCCTGACGTGTTTTTGATAAACAATCTGTCATTGTCATAATCGTAGCCAAAATTGCCCTTTGCCACAGCATTTGAATTATTTGCGGGAGTATTGACAGGAGCCTTTGTAGTGGTTTCCGTTTTCTTTTCTACCGATGCGGCTGTTGTCGCTTCGGTAGTTGTAGTAGTGGCAGTAGTCGTTGTAGTCGTGGCAGTAGTTGTAGTTGCAACAGTTGTAGTCGTGGCAGCTGTTGTTGTAACAGGAGCCTCTTTATGAGTGATGATATTGGCTATTCTGGTATCCTTATTCCAGTCGATCTCAAAGCCCAGAGCAGTTGATACAAATCTTAGCGGTATCATCGTTTTGTTGTTGATTATCTTTGCTTCTGTCTGCATAGTATGGGCTTCTCCGTTTACATATGCCTTTGATGAGCCTATGGGTATCATGACCTTCTTTTCTCCAAGAGTTACATATACCTGCTCCACATCTTTTTGCCATATTACCTTAGCACCCAGACCTTCAAAGACCTCTCTTGCCGGTACAAGTGAGTATCCGTTAAGAATAATAGGCGGCATGGATAAACCTGTCAGTTTTTTGCCGTCTATTGCCACAAATACCTCTTCAGCATTGTAATAGTGGTTCTGATAATCATATACAAGATTCAGAGTTATGTATTTGTTGGCGGCAAAGGCTGTGTGTGGTATAATAAGTACAAGACACATAAAAAGCGCCATTATCCTTTTTATTCTCATTTTATCACTCTCCCTTTATATTGTAAGTATTATAGCATACTTTACTATAAAAAGGAATTGATTTAATATATATGTAAGAAAAACGTAACATATGTGACACATTTATTCCTGTATAAAAATTCATGTTCAAGTCGATATATATTAGGCATTGTTATGTAAAAATTTGTATTGCCTGAGCATCGGTTTAAATAAAATGAGCCGACACATTCCTCTATGACCAAAGGGTCAGGGAAAGGTCGGCTCCGCTCATAAATAAACTGTAGGTCTGCTTTTGCAAAGTAAAAATATCGGTTTACTTTATGCTTTCGGCTATTTTGATAAGCTCGTCCTTTGATACATTGCCTTTTGCGGCTATCATAACAGATACATTGTCCTCAGTTTCAAAGTTGGCGGACTTATCGTCAATAATAACGGTTTTTCTGCCGTTTATAGTCATTTCCTCAATATTGCTGTCTGTTGACATTTCAAATGCCGTTTCATCGTTTAAAAGTCTTTCATATACAGAAAACGTTTTACCCTCTTGGTCCCTGTATTCAAGCGTCATATAATAACCGCTTATGCTGCCGTCGCTGTCTTTGTAGGTATAGGCTCTTTCAAGTGAAAAGCCCTCAGGCAGATATTGGGGACACTTAATATCAAATTTTGCAATATCCTGAGCTTCATCAACAGTATTCCAACTTGCCTCGTCGGGTGCTTTTTTCTCTGTAAGGCTTACTTTATCTCCTAAGGCTTCATTGAATAATTTCGTAAGCTGCTCCTGAGATAAGAGATTGCCGTCCTTGTCATATATATTGCTGAGATCGTCCTCTGAAATTGCGGTAAGCTTGTTGCCGTCCTTGTCGAAAAGCTTGCCTGTAAGCTCCTTAGGGAGACTGTGAGGTGCATTGGGATCCATCTGCATAATTGTACTGTGACCTATTGAGATGGTTTTTAATATTTTGTCAATATAGCCCTCCGAAGCAGCAACTCCCGTTGCTACAGCCAGTACGGCAGCTGTGCCCAAAACGGCGATACTCTTTTTGATACTCTTATTATTCCTTTTTAATTTTGACATTTTATACACTTCCTCCTCTGTCAGGACCTCTTCATCGTACATACTGAAGTCCATTTTTACATCATTGAGATAATCATATTCATTTTTCATAATTATTCTCACAACCTTTCACGGCAAATAATTTACGAAGCTGTTTACGTCCTCTTGACAGACGATTATATATATAATCTGCGGTCTTTCCCTGTGACACCGCTATTTCATCAACGCTTTTGTCCATAATGTAGCGCTGTATGAATATATCTCTGTCTTTGGCAGAAAGATTTTCAAGGAGAGAATCCACCTCTGCCTTTATTTCGCTTTGCAGTATTTCACACCTGTTGTCAGGGATATTTTCTTTAAGCTCTTCGGACATGATCTCCCTGCAATACTTTCTCTTATAATCTATGGCACGGTATTTTGAAACAGCGCCTACCCAGTTTTTAAGCGTGCTCCTGCTCGGATCAAATCTGTCCATATTTTGCCAAAGCTTAAGCAGAACATCGTTCATACAGTCCTCCTGCCACATGGAAATATCTTTTAAGTGATAATATACTATTGATCTTATAAGACCGCCATAACGCCTTACAAGCTCTTCAAAGGCTTTTTCGTTGCCTTTGACTATAAGCTCGGCAAGCTTTTCATCACTTATCTCCATATAATCACCTGCCTTATTATTTGTCCTTTGAAGTACTTCACTATATATTACGGAGTAAAACAGTCTTTTCTATCAAGGAGGTCAAAATTAAAATACTAAATCCCGATATAAGTCGGAAAATAAAAAAGGGAGCCGTATTGCTCCCTTAATCATTTTTTGAAAATATTCTTTTGATATTGGCAAAAAAGCCTGTATCGTCTATTGCCTGATACTCTATATATTTTCCCGTACCTACTGCCACACAGCTGACAGGATCGTCGGCAATGACACATTTTATTCCGGTTTCGTTTTCTATGACCTTGTTAAGTCCTGAGAGAAGGGAACCTCCTCCCGTAAGTACTATACCTCTGTCGGATACATCGCCTGCAAGCTCAGGCGGAGTCTGCTCAAGCACAAACCTTACTGCGTCTACTATAGCCGTAACGGATTCGTTAAGGGCTTCGTTTATCTCTGTTGAACTTATTTCAAGAGTCATGGGAAGGCCTGAGGTTATGTTCCTGCCTCTTACCTCAAGTGTAGTGACAGGCGCATCCTTGTCGGCAGTACCTATTATTATTTTAAGATTCTCGGCAGTACGCTCGCCTATGAGCATATTGTGCTTTCTTCTCATGTATCTTACAATGGCTTCGTCAAATTTATCTCCTGCTATTTTAAGAGAAGTGGAAGCCACTATACCACCAAGAGATATTACGGCTACGTCTGTGGTGCCGCCGCCTATATCCACTACCATGCTGCCGCAGGGACGTGTTATGTCAAGTCCGGCGCCTATGGCAGCCGCAATAGGCTCTTCGATTATGAATACCTGACCTGCTCCTGCGTTTTTGGTAGAGTCCTGAACGGCTCTTTTT
>CANQBT010000140.1 GCA_947589405.1 uncultured Clostridia bacterium
TCAACTATGGGGCATATTATGCGGAAATATTCAGAGGCGGACTTTTATCTGTAGACAAAGGACAATATGAAGCCTCCAAAGTGTTGGGTCTTACTCCTTTACAGACAAGATTCAGGATAGTATTGCCCCAAATGTTCCGAATTGCCCTTCCGTCTGTTGCAAACGAAACCATAATACTTCTTAAGGATACGGCTCTTGTTACAGCAATCGGTCTTTCAGATCTGCTTAAGGTCACTACGAATATAGTAAACAGGACCACCCACATTTCAGCCTTTGCTGTTGCCGCTGTATTTTATCTAATATTCAGCTATATACTGACTATTATATTCCAGAAGCTTGAAAAGAAATTTGAATTTTAGGAGGTCAGGCTAATGTCAATAATTAAAGTGAAAAATTTAAAGAAAAGCTTTGGCTCTCTTGAGGTTTTAAAGGATATAAGCATTAATATTGAAAAAGGAGATATAGTTGCCATATTAGGTCCTTCAGGCTCAGGCAAGTCTACGTTTCTGAGAAGCCTTATAGATCTTGAAGAAATAGACGGCGGAGATATATGTATAGAAGGAAATTATCTTGTAAAAGACGGCGTTTATCCTTCAGAAAAGGAAAAGAGGAAAATACTTAACAAAACAGGTATGGTATTTCAGCATTTCAATCTTTTCCCACACCTTAATATAAAGAAAAACCTTATGCTGGCTCCTCTTCTGGCTAAGCAGGATACAAAGGATAATATAGAAAAGCTGGCACGTGAAACACTTGAAAAAGTCGGTCTTTCTGACAAAATAAACGTTATGCCCTCTACTCTTTCAGGCGGTCAGAAGCAGAGAGTTGCCATAGCAAGGGCGCTTATGCTTCAGCCGGATATAGTGCTCTTTGACGAGCCTACATCGGCTCTTGACCCTGAGCTTACAGACGAGGTTCTGAATGTTATTAGGAATCTTGCAGGAGAGGGAAACACAATGCTTATTGTTACCCACGAGATAGGATTTGCTTCTGAGGTAGCAAATAAAGTTGTATTTATGGAGGACGGTTATATACAGGCAGTCGGTTCTCCCGATGAGGTCATAAAAAATCAAACTAATGAACGTATAAATGCCTTTTTGAATAAAGTTAAATAGCAGTTGTTATGTATCAATAAATAATATTTACAACAAAACGGCTGCGCTAAAGCACTCTATGGAGAGCTTTGGCGCAGCTGTTTATTATCATTGCGTATATAAGGTGCCTTAGCTATTGATCCTGCATTCTTTCCAATGTATCACGATCTTTAGATGCGATAAGACCTTCGCCATTATAATACAAAATATAATATCCATCTTCATATGTAATATATGAATTTTCCCGATTTATATCCTCAAATATCGGACCCATATCCTCCTCAGAGGGGCCGCCGTATGATGACTGTATAATTATTCCTATAGATAAGGCATAAAGTATTGTTATAATAGCAAGAAAGGCACAGGCTATATCATTCTTGACTCTGCTGTCAGATATTATTTTGAATCTCTCAAGTATTATATTTCTCCTGCCCTTACCGATTATAAGCTCAGCAGGAAATGAAGCTGTACCTCTGCCGTTTATAACATTATACACCTTAAAGATACAGTCCATATATTTGGCTCTTTCGCCCTTTGTAAGTCCATTTACAACAAAATCGTCCACATATATTTCAACTATCTCGTCAATACGGCTTCTGAACAGCCACATAATAGGATCCCACCAATACAGACAGCAAAGTATGTTTACAAACATATTTATAATATTAGAGCCGTTTTTGTAATGAGCCAACTCATGAAGAAGTATAAATTCTAGCTCCTTATCTGTATATTCATAATCATTTAAAAAAATTGTCTGCTTGAAAATGCCAAACTCAGCCGGAAAATCTATCATTTTGTTTACGATAAGCTTTGTCTTGAAATCAAAGCCATATACATTCTTTAAATTTTCAAGTATATCATAGGCTTTTCCGCTTTCCGTTTCAGGCATAAGTTCGGCAACACGGTGAAGCCTGTAATATTTTGAAAAATATCTGTACAAATATATGACAGCTCCAAATATCCACAGCCCTGCCAGCAAATGCCAAATACATATGTTTACGGTACTTATTTCAAGAACAGGCACTCTCATAAGATCCCTTACAGAAGTCATTATTATTGTTGATTTAATATACTTCTGAAATCTGAATTCAAAGGGAAGCAAAAGTCTTAAGCCAATAATAATTATAACAATGTATATAAAGCCTATTTTAACTCTTGGCAGTATCTTTGTTCTTTCGATCATAAAAATAACAAAAAGAATAAAAAGGCTTGTCATTACGGTCGTATTTACAACAGATATAGATGAAAGCTCCATAAAGGGCAAATACTCGGATACAGGCATATAAATATCGTAATCATTATCGTCATATGTCATTGATTCAAAGCTGTTATTATAATAGACGAAATATTCCTCTGTTGTATTTATACACCGATACATCTGCTTATCATGTAAATATTCTATACTATTATATTCCAGAGGTATAACAACATTAAGCTCCTTATCAAGCATGCCATTAAGACCTGTTTCATAGCTCTGTACAAGTATACCGCTGTGAAATTCCTTTGCCATGCGAAAGGGTCCCTTCTTTACTGTGTCTACCCCCCCCCTTAATGTCATACTCTATCATATGAGTATCATTATTAAAATAGTATTCAGTATTGCCAATAGGTTCTCTGCCATATACCGATATGCTCATTATAAGACATAAGGCAATTATGTATATACATCTTTTCATTACATATATCCTCAACTTTAAAAACTATGTGATCAGTAACCGAATTCAAAAGGCTTGCCGTCTTTTGAAGCTTTAACGATCCTGTTTTCCGTATCGACCTCATATTCGACATTGTCAAGACCTTCTTCAATGACCTCAAAATTGCCGTTTAAAAACGTGACCTTGTCGCCTGCGCTCTCCTCGTGGAAGTATTTATACAAACCCTGAAATTTATCAAATTCACTTCTTGCAAAATACAATCCCTTGTCAACTCTGTACATGGTACAGAAGTCTGTTTTAAGCTTAAGCTTACCGTTGGCATCTATAACACAGGCTTTATTGTCGGTTAAATCATTGGCAATAAATTCTCCGTTGTCCGTAATGCGAATATGAAAATAGCCGTCCGCTGCCTTTTCCTTTGAAAAAAGGCGGTATATATACCAATCCATATCCGGGTCTGCGCCATGCATTGCATATCTGTCCTCCCACCTTCTTACAACAACATTTGTGCCGGATATTGAATCCACACAGTACGGGAATGCCGCTCCTTGGAAGTCGGGAAGCTTGTAATCTATACTGCCCTTGAGATTGCCATTTATATCGTATGCGTAATAGGTATCGCCCTTTTTGAATGTGACTGTATCATTATATGCCCATGTGGTAATATCCTCATACTGAGCCTCAACTACTACCTTTCCATGCTTGTCCAGAAGCCCCGTTAGAAGCCCGTAATTATTTGATGTATCAAATATCTTATAAATGTACACTCCGCAGCCAATATCCATTATTACGGGGTAATCGGCAACAATATTTCCCTTTTTGTCTATAATAACATCATAGTACTGAGATACATCAGGCTCTCTGGCAGGTCCCACATGATAAGAAAGTATAAGCTGTGTATCCTCGCCGTCAACAGATGCAGTCTCGGAAGGAGCAGCCTCGCAGTTATATAACCTATACATTGTAGCTATAGCCTGTTCTCTCGTATAATAATCATAGGGAGAAAATCTGCCCTCGCTTGTTCCTGCCATAACATAGGTATCGCCGCTTTTCATAGCTGCCACGGAATAAATCGCCGTCCTTGCCCATACGGCAAAATAGCCTTCGTCCGTGAATTGGACCGTTCTTTCCGTACCCTTTATATTCAGGAGCTTTGCAAGATTATTTAGCATAACCGCCGCCTCCTGACGGGTTATATTTTTATCGGGAGCAAACATATTATTTCCCACTCCGCTTACTATCCCAAGCATATATGCTATATTTACATAGTTATCATTGCAGTCCGAAAAACCTGCGTCCTTTATATCCGTTGAATAGGTATGACCCGACTTTGCCGTATAGGTTTCTACTGCCAGCCTGCAAAATTCCTGCCTTGTTATATTTTTTGTATAGTCCGACTGTATTTCATCGGGAACTATCCCTGTTGCAACAGCGTTTTCAATACTTTCCTCCGCCCATTTACTTGGCTTTT
>CANQBT010000141.1 GCA_947589405.1 uncultured Clostridia bacterium
CGTTATGGAGGCTGCTCTGAGAACTGCGGCTTCTATTCTCGACAAGGATATTAAGAAAGTAGACTTTGAAGAGGTAAGAGGCACAGACGGTATAAAGGAAGCTACCTATGAGGTAGGCGGAGTTACCGTTAACGTAGCCGTTGCTTCAGGTCTTGCCAATGCAAGAAAGGTAGTAGAGGATATTAAGGCAGGCAGAAAGAATTACCACTTCGTAGAGGTAATGGCTTGTCCCGGCGGCTGTGTAAACGGCGGCGGTCAGCCTGTACAGAGCGACAGCGTAAGAAATAATGTGGATCTTAAGTCTGTCCGTGCTTCTGTTCTTTACAACGCAGATAAGAATATCGACATAAGACGTTCTCATGAAAGTCCTGTTATAAAGACTGTTTATGACGAGTACTTTGAGGCTCCCGGTAAGGAAAAGGCTCATAAGCTTCTTCATACCACTTATGTTGACAGAAAAAATAAATAATATATTCTTATATTTTTAGATAGAAAATAATATGGGCTGTATCCGGTTGCAAGGATACAGCCCTATATTTATCTGTTCAGAATATAGACTCCAAAATTAAGATATGCTGCAAAAATACACCACAGAAGATACGGGATATTCAAATATCCTGCTATAGGCTTTATATTAAAGAACTTATATATCATAATACATATGCATACAATAAGAGCAATAAGCCATATGAAAGCAGCAAGAAAAAGCATAAATCTGAAAAATATGATACTCCAGAAAAAATTCAGCGTCAGCTGTATACCGTACCATTTAAGGGCATTGTCCTTATTCGGGCTGTCCGATGCATAAATAATATATGACGATATTCCCATTAACGTATACAGTATTGTCCAGACGATGGGAAATATAATATTCGGCGGACTTAAAGGCGGCTGACGAACCATTGCATAAGCGTCCATGCCTCCTCTGCTGATATATGCCGAAACAGCGCCTACGGCAAGAGGGATCAGTATTGCTATTATGATATTTGTTTTGTTCTTCATAGCGTGTTTCTCCATTTTTTATTACAGTATATGCTTAAGCTCAGCTATATATTACCTATCTGAATTCAGGGGGAGTTGTGTTTATAGGACCGATATGGTTGTTAGGCGAAGGAGATGAAAGATCGAAGTACAATCTTGAGTCCTCTGTTACGCCAAAGTCCTTATTTGAGCCGGTATTCTGTACTTTGTTGAAGGCTTCTCTGAACATAGCGTTATGGGCTTCCTCTCTGTTTAAAAGGAAGTCGATTGTCGTCCTTACCTTCTTGTCGGCTATCTGTCTGTACAGATATTCATATACGACCTTAGCTCTTTGCTCTGAAGCTATATTTGAAAGAAGGTCTGCGCATAGATCCCCTGTTACGCTGACATAATCTCCAGTCCATGAATAGCCTGACGAATTCATCAATCCGGGATTGAGGCCCAAAAGAACATGGGTCTCTATTTCTCCTACATCTGTTGCCATATAGTTGACATCATGACCGTTCAGAAGATTAATGGTCTCCGCCACCATTTCCATATGGCTCAGTTCCTCCGCCGCAATATCCATAAACATATCCTTTATTTCCTTGTCCTTTATCCTGAAGCTTTGCGCCATGTACTGCATAGCAGCTTTAAGCTCGCCGTTTGCTCCTCCAAGCTGCTCCTGCATAAGCGCCGCATATTGGGGATTGGGTCTTTCTACCTCTACGGGGTGAAAAAGTTTTTTCTCGTGTCTGAACATATTCCTCTCTCCTTTTTCTGTTATTTTATATTATTTTGCTCTGAATGAAAAAAATTATTCATCGGTTATGCCGAAAAAAGCTATCCCATTAAGATCTCTTCCGAAAAGATCATAATGCAATAGCTTTTTTGAAAATATCATGCAATATATGTTTTTAAATATAATAAAATTTTGGAAGCCCCTTTAGAAAACCTTTTCAAAGGGCCAGTCTATTATACCGCCGAAGTCATATACATTTTTATAGCCCTTATTGTCCAGAATACGGCATGCAATGGCGCTTCTCCTTCCGCTGCGACAATATACAAGAATGGGCTTGTCCTTATTAACAAGTACCTCCTCCGCTCTTTTGTCCACTTCATCAAGAGGGAGAAGAATGGAGTTGTATATATAGCCTTCCGCAAGCTCTTCTTCATCTCTGACATCAACAATGGTAATGTCAGGCTCTTTATCCATCATTTTTTTTGCTTCTACCTGATTGATCTTACAGCTCATATTTTCACCTATTTCAGATCCAGCTCTATAGGACAATGGTCGGAGCCTAATACATGGGTGTGTATTTTAGCATCGGATAGTCTGTCCTTGAACCGATCGCTTACAATATAGTAGTCAATACGCCAGCCTGCGTTTTTCTCTCTTGCTTTGAAGCGGTAACTCCACCAGCTGTATATGCCCTCTGCGTCAGGATAGAAATATCTGAAGGAATCTATGAATCCGCTGTCCAGAAGAATAGTCATTTTTTCTCTTTCCTCATCGGTAAAGCCTGCATTTCGCCTGTTGGTCTTGGGATTTTTAAGATCTATCTCCCTATGTGCCACGTTCAGATCGCCGCATAGTATAACAGGCTTTATACTATCCAGCTTAATAATATAGTTTCTGAAATCATCTTCCCATTTCATTCTGTAATCCAGACGTGCCAGCTCGTTCTGAGAGTTAGGCGTATAGCAGGTCACATAATAGAAGTCTTTAAACTCACATGTAATGACTCTGCCTTCCTTGTCATGCTCATCTATACCTATGCCGTATGTTACGTCAAGAGGTTTTGTCCTTGTAAATACGGCAGTACCCGAATATCCCTTTTTTTCGGCATAGTTCCAATAGCTATAATAGCCCGGAAGGGGCAGTTCGATCTGCCCCTCCTGAAGCTTTGTTTCCTGAAGGGAAAAAATATCGGCGTCCGCTTCGTTAAAAAAATCTATAAAATTTTTATTCACACATGCTCTGAGTCCATTTACGTTCCATGATATAAGCTTCATTATTTTATTACCTCGTAAAGTCTGTCAATGGCATATATTCCTATTTCATATGATATTTCGCCCTTTAAAAGCTCGTATACGTCTGTCATATCGGCTTTTGAACCGCTGTACGTCAGTATATTGTCTATTACGGATTTGGCGAACTCAGCTGTAAGTCTGCCTTCCGGGTCAAAGTTATTATTATTGTCCTTTGCTTTTACGATACCGAGATGCTTTGCTGCGGCAATAGATCTTTCATAGGGCTTTCCCTTTGCTATATCGGCAAAATTGTCGGATACAGCTCCACTTTTGTCTATAACGTCCATTGCCATAGTTACAAATTCGGCTCTTGTCATGACCGTCTTTGAATCTAATTTGTCCTTATCAACATAATCCTTTAAGGACGCAGAAGAGGACAGAAGCATAGTCAATATTCTCTTTGCAACTGTTTCAGCTCCGAATTTACTTAATACATCTGAGGATAATCCGTCCTTTCTGTCAACGGCGTTAAGCACCTTGCTGCCTTCTTCTCCCATTGTAGTATATAAGTTCTTTGTAACGTCATTCAGGTTTACATAGAAGTATGACTTGGATTTGACTATATCTATAATGTTCTGTACATATGGATTTTCTTCTTCCTTGTACTCTCCGCTTGCAAAGCTTCTCTTGGCAGCAGGAGTAAGAAGTATAACTACGGCTTTCTTGTCCTCAGCAGGCTTTATATAGTTGTTGTAGAGATAATATGCAAAGGAATTTACGGCATTTATGTCCGAAGATGGATAGGAATAGTTGTAATATTCATTTTCGCTTCCCTTGTCATCGCCGTCATTGCTTCCGAAGTTTATTATTACATAATCTCCTTCATCAAGCTCTTCGATATATTTTTTGTATTCATCTGTGTTTGCATAGCTCTTGGCTGTAGCGCCTTTTACTGCCAGGTTCTTAACTGTTACCTTGTCTGAAATATATTTCTGTATATAGTCGCCGTATCCGCCCGGATCTACTGCATAATCGCCCTTGTCATCGCCTGATGCAGGGGTACCGCCAAGTATAAACAAATCTGCTGTTTTAAGGGACTGGGTCCTGTCCACAGCGATCTCTGAGGCAGTAATATGATTACCTATAGTAAGCCCTGAGGTCTTTATGGCGTCTGCCATTTTGCTTGCTATAAGATTGGCGCCGAATTTATTGTAATG
>CANQBT010000142.1 GCA_947589405.1 uncultured Clostridia bacterium
TAGGAGCGTATGTTGAAGGACGTCCTACTCCTATATCCTCAAGAGTTTTTATGAGCATAGCTTCGGTATATCTTGCCGGAGGTTGTGTAAAATGCTGATCCGCTTTAATATTATCTGTTTTAAGATGCTCGCCTTCTGTCATTTCAGGCATAGCGCCTTCCTCTGACTTCTCTTCATTTTTCTTGTATACGGCAAGATAACCGTCAAATACAAGTATAGAGCCTGATGTCCTGAAAATATATTTGCCCGAAGAAATATCGGCGCCTAATGTTGTGTATAATGCAGAGGGCATCTGACTTGCTATAAAGCGTTCCCATATGAGCTTATAAAGTCTGTACTGATCTCTGCTGAGACTGTCCTTTATTTTGTCGGGAGTCCTCATGGCAGAGGTAGGTCTTATAGCCTCGTGAGCGTCCTGCGCTCTTGAATCTGTCTTGTACTGTTTTCTTTCCTTTATATATTTGTCGCCGTAGTTTGAAACTATATAGCTTTTTGCTTCCTCATAGGCTTCATCGGCTATTCTTACGGAATCTGTCCTTATATATGACACAAGACCTACCGTTCCCTCTCCGACAACATCTATTCCTTCATAAAGCTGCTGCGCTATCCTCATTGTTTTCTGAGAAGCAAAGCCCAGAAGCTTGGAGGCCTCCTGCTGCATTGTACTTGTGGTAAAGGGAGCAGGCGGATTCTTGGAACGAGTACCCTTCTTTACAGACTTTACGCTAAAACCTGATTTTTTGCATTCTTCTGTTATTTTATCGGCTTCTTCACCTGTCTTGGGTTCAATTTTATTCTTGCTGTCGCCGTAGAACCTTGCCGTGAATTTTCCGCCTTTTTCAGTCCTTAACTCAGCGTCTATTGTCCAGTACTCCTTAGGTATGAAATTTGCAATTTCTTCATCTCTGTCACATATGAGCCTTAATGCAACAGACTGTACTCGTCCGGCGCTTAAGCCCTTCTTTACCTTCTTCCAGAGAAGAGGACTCATTTTATAGCCGACTATTCTGTCAAGTACTCTTCTGGCCTGCTGTGCGTCTACAAGATCCATGTCTATTTCTCTTGCTTCTTTAATGGATCTCTTTACGGCATTTTTTGTTATTTCGTTAAAGGTTATACGAAAAGTCTTTTTGGGATCGGGCTTAAGAGCATAGAGAAGATGCCAGCTTATAGCTTCTCCTTCACGGTCGGGGTCAGTTGCAAGATATATCTTGTCAGCTGTTTTGACCTCCTTCCTGAGCTTAGCAAGAAGCTCGCCTTTTCCTCTTATTGTAATATATTTAGGTTCAAAGTCATTTTCTATATTTACGCCCAGCTCGCTTTTAGGCAGATCTCTTACATGACCTACGGAAGCCTCTACCTTATAATTGGAGCCTAGAAATTTTTTGAGAGTCTTGGCCTTTGCCGGTGACTCAACTATTACAAGATATTTTTTATTACTCATTATTACAATCCTCCTATAAATTACGAACAAATTTCTGTCCCGATAAGCGTCTTATACAGCCCTTAAGCTCCAATAGCGTAAGAATAACGGACAATTCCTTCGATTCCACACCTGCTTTAGCAATAAGCTCATCGGCAGTTATGGGTTCGTAATCTATACAATCATATACTATTTTTTCACTTGGCGCAAGAGGGGAAATATCTTTTTCCATCTTTTTTAATGAAATTTTGTCAATTCTGACTCCGATCTCATCCAGAATATCCTGCACACAGGTGTACATTCTACAGCCTCCTGCTATAAGACTGTTGCAGCCGACGCTGTATCTGCTCGTTATATTTCCCGGAACAGCCATAACCGAACGACCATAGTCCAGAGCCTTATTTGCCGTTATAAGGGAACCGCTTGCTTCAGCTGCTTCAACAACCAATGTAAGAGAGCTGAGAGCGGCTATAAGTCTGTTCCTATATGGAAAATTAGCAGCGGAAGGTCTTTCGCCCAAAGGAAATTCACTTATGATACAGCCATTATATTTTATTTCATTATAGAGATTTGTATTCGTTGCAGGATAACACACGTCAACGCCCGAGCCAAGCACCGCAATAGTCTTGCCGCCGTTATCTATACAGCTTTTATGCGCAACGGCATCTGTTCCCATAGCCATTCCGCTTACTATTACTATGCCGTACTCCGCCAACTCCTTCGATACGGCATTGCATACGGCAGCGCCATAGTCGGTTATCCTTCTGGAGCCTACAATACTTACAAAAGGAGCAGGGTCCTTAGGATATTCTCCTATAATATATATGCCTAAAGGCATATCCTCCATCATAGTAAAGGGAATGGGATAACCCTTTTCACCTTTTACATAGAAGCTTGCTTCGCTGCGGTAAAGCTTTTCAAGCTCTTCGTCCATTTTATATTTATATCTGCTTCTTATGAGCAGCTCTATTTCCTCTTTTGCCAATATTTTAGCGGCTGTTATATCTCCTCTGTCTGCATTCCACAGATTTTCACAGCTGCCGAAATAGGCAAGCAGCGAATTCTTGTGCTCCATATTCAAAGCAATAAGAGAATTGAGCCACATTATGTAATTCTTTTCCGTATACATATTTACCCCTTAATGCAGAAGCTTTCTATCCAGATTTCTCAGCTGTATAGCCTCGCTTATATGATTTACGTTTATATTTTCACTACCGTCAAGGTCGGCTATCGTTCTTGCTATTTTCAAAAGCTTATGGTAAGCCCTTGCGCTGAAATTCAGAGTGTCAAAAGCATTTTTAAGTATAGTCTTTTCCATATATCCAAGTGCACAATATTTTTCTATCTGCGCTGCGGAAAGCTGTGAATTGAAGCGTATGTTCTCGTTCTTATATCTTTCCTGCTGTATTTTATGGGCTTGTATTACTCTTTTTCTTATATCGTCGGATCTTTCTTCATTTCCTGTGCTTTCCATTTCCTTGTAATTCACGGGACCTGCTTCGACCTGTATATCTATTCTGTCCAGAAGAGGACCGCTTATCTTACCCATATATCTGTTTATCTTATTGGGCGTACATGTACACTTATCCGAATATCCGTAATATCCGCAGGGGCATGGATTCATGCTTGCTACCATCATAAAACCGGCAGGATAAGCCATTGAGCCGTTTACTCTTGAAATATGGACCTCTCTGTCCTCCAATGGCTGTCTTAATTCCTCCAGAACATCTCTGTGAAATTCAGGCAGCTCGTCTAAAAACAGCACTCCGTTGTGAGCAAGACTTACTTCGCCCGGCTTTGGTATTCTGCCGCCGCCTACCATAGCAGAGCCTGATATGGTGTGATGAGGAGAACGGAAGGGTCTTTTGGTAATAAGACTTTCCCTGTTTCTCAGAAGTCCCGATACGGAATATATCTTCGTTATCTCTATACTTTCTTCAAAGGACAACTCAGGCAGTATTGTAGGAAGCCTTTTTGCCATCATGGTCTTTCCCGAACCGGGAGGTCCTATCATAAGCACATTGTGCATTCCTGCCGCCGCTATTTCAAGTGCTCTTTTTACATTTTCCTGTCCCTTTACATCAGCAAAATCGTTTATATTTTCGTCCTGCTTTTCAAAAAGCTTTTTTATATCGACTCTTGTAAAAGTAAGCTCTGCTTTATTATTGAGTATGGCTGTCAGCTGATTTATGTCCGAAACAGCCACCACCTCTATACCCTCTACAAGAGCGGCCTCCTCACCATTGTCAGAAGGCACATAACAGCGTTTAAAGCCCTTTTCTCTGGCAGTATATACCATAGGCAAAATCCCGTCAACAGCTCTTATGCTTCCGTCAAGAGAAAGCTCTCCTATAACTATACAGTTTTTAAGAGCGCTCTGCTTTACAGCCTTTGTACATACAAGTATGCCAAGAGCCATAGGAAGATCATAGGCAGGACCTTCTTTTTTTGTATTTGCGGGAGCCAGATTTACGGTGATCCTTCTGACAGGAAATTCCAGCCCCGAATTTTTTATGGCTGTCCTTACCCTTTCCTTAGATTCCTTTACGGCATTGTCGGGCAGACCCACTATTTCAAAGGAGGGCATACCGTTACACACATCGACCTCTACATCTACTATATATCCGTCTATTCCGAAAAGTCCGCATGAATTTATTTTTGCAAGCAAATTATTCCCCTCCTTTTTT
>CANQBT010000143.1 GCA_947589405.1 uncultured Clostridia bacterium
AAAATGAACATATATATAGTTATTATAACAATATTTGCAGTAATTTTCAATCTAATTATATTAATATTTCCTGAAAATATTATGTCCTCTGCCGAAAACGGTCTTATATTGTGGTATAAATACGCCCTTCCGTCGCTTTTTCCCTTTATGATAGGCATAAATTTTCTTAAAAATACACCTTTTCCTCTTGTTTTATCAAAAATACTATCGCCCTTTACGGAAAAATTATTTAAAATAAGGGACTACGGAACATTTGCAATAGTATGCGGGCTTCTTTCCGGCTATCCCATAGGTGCCAAAATAGTTTGCGACCTTTATAGGGAAAAGAAGATAACAAAGGGTGAAGCCCAATATCTCATATGCTTTTGCAATAATTCCGGCCCTCTTTTCATACTGGGTACAGTAGGGACGGGCCTTCTGCACAGCAGGAGTACAGGTCTTTTTCTGCTGGCGGTACACTATATGTCAGCCCTTGCGACAGCTCTTATAATGCCTAAGCCCAGAGTCCATATACAGGCAAAGGCTTCATATAAATATGTTTCTCCCATAAACAATATGAAGGAAAGTCTTATGACAAGCATAAGCGCAATAACCGCTGTAGGCGGATACATAGTACTTTTTTCAATAATATGCACAATGGCTACGACTCTTCTTGCCACAGGACATATACGACTTTCTGAAATATCATCTGCATTGCTCTACGGAATACTGGAAATAACCAACGGTTGCAGCCGTATAAAACACATAACGCCTCTTACTCTCAGTATTATAAGCGGAGTGATAGCCTTCGGCGGATTGTCTGTACAAAGTCAGAGCATAGGATATATATTGGACACAAACATATCCGTGTCAAGATATTTTACTGCCAAAGTAATTCAGGGAATAATAGGCTTTTTGCTATGCTATGGGATCACTATGATACTGGGCAAGCATATGGGCGCTCTTATGCCCTTTCCATAAAAAAGGGCTGTCCTTGACAGCCCTCAAAAAAATATCACTCTGTTAAATGATCTTATCTCTGTCTACAAGAGTTCTCAATTCCTGTCTTTCGCTGAAGATATGGTCTGTTTCATTGGCAAGAAATTCCTGAAGAGTATTGGATCTCTTAGTGAAGTTATCAAGTACTGCCTTTATTTGCTTTTCAGTATTTTCAAGCATCTGGTCGGCATACTCTATAGCGCCTATTCTCATATCTTCGGCTCTGGCTTTGGCTTCCATTCTTATAGCCTCTGCCTCTTCTTTGGCTCTCTTGGTTATTTCATGGTCCATAGTCATTTTCTCTGCCTTGCTTTCGGCATCTCTTATTATACCGTTGGCATTATTATTGGCTTCTTCTATTATCTTTTCTGAATTGTGAACTATTCTCTGAGCCTGCTTTATCTCTCCCGGAAGGTTAAGACGTATCTCGCTTATTATCTCAAAAAGATCGTCCTTAGACACTCTTATGTTCTGCGTCAAGGGCACAGGCTTTGCATTCTCTATAATATCTTCCAAAGTATCCAGTAAGCTGTAAATTGATGACTCCATGTTATTTCCTCCTGTTTATTACATTTAATACTTCTTCAATTTTCTTTCCAATTGTTCCTTTATTATATCCGGCACCATGTTGTCTATATTGCCACTAAAATAGGCTATTTCCTTTACCTGACTTGAGCTGAAGAAAAGATACTGCGTATCTGCCGATATGAAGAGGGTCTCTATATCGCTGTCAAGCGCTCTGTTACTAAGTGCCATCTGAAATTCATAGGAAAAGTCGGTAACGCCTCTTAATCCCCTTACGATAATGTTGGAATTGACACTACGGGCAAAATCCACCAGCAGTCCCGAAAAGGACATCACTTCCACATTGTCATGATCCTTTAGTATTTCCTTAAGCTGGGAAACCCTTTCCTCTGCCGTAAACAAAGGAGTCTTGGAAGGATTGTCCAAAACCGCCACATACAGCTTGTCTATGATTCTGGAAGCTCTGGATATAATATCCAGATGTCCATTTGTAACAGGGTCAAAGCTGCCCGGATATACAGCTGTTTTCATCAATAGTCCTCCAAACCTCTCTTCTTAGCTTCAAGAAAAGTCATTTTAGTTATTTTGTAATCCTTGATCCTGACTATTTCAAGGTCCTCGATCTCAGGCACAGTCTCTTGCACAGACTGCTCTGCTATGATCATTCCTTCAGGCGCCAGTATGCCTGCATCAAGGATAGAGTAAAGCGTACTGTCAGTAAGCCCCATACTATAGGGCGGATCCATAAATATAATATCAAAGCTTTCGTTCCTTTTGCCAAGCGCAGCCACAGCGGCGCCGACATTCATGCAGAGGACCTCTGCCCTGTCCGAAAGCCTTGCTTTTTCTATATTAGACTTTATTACCTTTATACTGCTTTGGGCATGGTCGACAAATACGGCTTTGACCGCTCCTCTTGACAAGGCTTCAATGCCTATGCCGCCGCTTCCGCTGAAAAGATCCAGAAATCTACAGCCATATAAGTCAAAGGCTATTATGTTAAAAAGCGATTCCTTTATCCTGTCAGTTGTAGGTCTTGTAGACAAACCTTCAGGCGCACTAAGCTTGAGTCCTCTTGCCGAACCTGATATTACCCGCATACAGTACCCCCTACACAATAACATATATATGTCTATTATACTAAAAAAAAATCAAGAAGTAAACAGTTTATTTTATTTATAAGCAAATTTTTTTGATTTTTCTTTCAAAAATCTCTGATATTCGTTTTTTTAACAATTTATTTTCATTATTTTTCAGTTTTTCATCATTTTTGTACAATGAAATCGCAGTCTGCTGTGCTTCCTTTAGTATATCTATATCCTTATAAAGATTTGCTATCTTCATTTCAGGCAGTCCATGCTGTCTTGTGCCGAAGAAATCTCCCGGTCCTCTCAGCTCCATATCCTTCTCGGATATGGCAAAGCCGTCATTTGTTCTGCACATGGTCTTTAGTCTTTCCCGTGACACCTTGTTTTCGGTATCGCTTACAAGCACGCAAAAGCTCTTGTCGGAGCCTCTGCCTACACGTCCTCTGAGCTGATGAAGAGCCGACAGCCCGAAGCGTTCGGCATTTTCTATTATCATAAGGGAAGCATTTGGCACATTTATCCCCACCTCTATTACCGTAGTGGAAACAAGCACATCTATCATACCCTTTTCAAAAAGCGTCATTATCTCCTGCTTTTCGTCATTTTTCATTTTTCCGTGTATGCACTCTACCCTGAGTTCGGGGAATATGCTTTCCTTAAGCTCCATAGTGTATGAAAGCACGCTCCTAAGCTCCATTTTGTCATTTTCTTCTATCATAGGACATATGATATATATCTGTCTGCCCTTTGCTGCCTCCTTTTTGACAAAGGCGTAAAGTCTTTTGTCATAGCTGTGATCTACCGCATATGTATCGATCTTCTGCCTTCCCGGAGGAAGTGAATCTATAATGGATATATCCAGATCGCCATAAAGTATAAGGGCAAGAGTTCTGGGTATAGGCGTTGCTGTCATTACAAGCACATGAGGGTCATTTCCCTTTCCTGCAAGGCTCTCCCTCTGTCTTACGCCAAAGCGGTGCTGTTCGTCTGTAACGGCAAGACCCAGTCTGCTGTATTTTACATTTTCCTGTATAAGAGCATGAGTGCCTATTATCATCTGCGCCCTTCCCTCTTCTATATCGGAAAGAGCAGCGTTCTTTTCCTTTCTTTTAAGACCGCTTGTAAGAAGAGTGCATTTTATGCCAAGCTGTCCAAATACCTTTGAAATACTTTTATAATGCTGATTTGCCAACACGTCTGTAGGCGCCATGAGTACGGTCTGCCAGCCGTTTTTTATGACTACATAGGCAAGGACCATAGCTACCGCCGTTTTTCCCGAGCCTACATCTCCCTGTATAAGCCTGTTCATAACGGTGCCTTTTCTCAAATCGGCAAACATTTCTCCTATGACATTTTCCTGAGCCTGCGTCAGCTTAAAGCCCAGAGCGTCTATTATTTCCTTAACATCGTAATCCTTTATTTTTACTTGGCTTTTTTTGCCTGTTACGTTTCCCTTGAGCTGAAGAAGATGGAGCTGAAGCAT
>CANQBT010000144.1 GCA_947589405.1 uncultured Clostridia bacterium
ATGGCAGACGCGCAGGATTCAGATTCCTGTCCTCGAAAGAGCGGTGTGGGTTCAACTCCCATCATCTGCATTATAAAAGTGGCTTAAATACTAGGCTTGGCATTTTTGAGCTGTTGCCAAAGCTATAGACATTCAGCCTTTTAAAATTTTGCCGATTTTATCGGCATTTTTTATTATCATATATAATGGGCAGTTAAGTCGATATTGCGCTTAACTGCCCATATTTGTGTGCTATATGCGGTGGTCTCTAATATGACCTTGTATATTATTTTGCTGTGGCTATATTTATAATTACTTCAACAGCTTTTTCCATAGCTTCAAGGCATATAAATTCATAAGGACCATGAAAGTTATGACCGCCTGTGAATATATTGGGGCAGGGCAGTCCCATAAATGAAAGTCTGGCGCCGTCCGTACCACCTCTTATCGGCGTTATTACAGGCTTGACATCGGCTTCTTCAATAGCCTTTACTGCTCTGTCAAGTATATATTTTTGGCTTTTTATTATTTCCGCCATATTGTAATATTCATCGTAAATATCAAGACTTACCGTGTTGTCCCCGTATTTTCTGTTTAATGTACTTACAATGCTTTTGACAATATCTTTTCTTATCTCAAAATTGTTTTTGTCAAAATCCCTTATAATATAGTCCATATGGGCTTTTTCAACATTGCCGTTCATTTTGGTAAGGTGATAGAAGCCCTCATAACCGTCTGTAGACGAGGGAGTTTCATGCTGCGGCAGCATTGAATTCAGTTCGCAGGCTATAAGAACGGCGTTTATCATTATATTCTTGGCGCTTCCGGGATGTACGCTTTTACCTGTAATATCTATTTTGGCTCTTGCTGCGTTGAAGTTTTCATGGCTGATTTCTCCGATTATTCCTCCGTCTACAGTATAGGCATAGTCACAGCCAAATGCTTTTACGTTGAAATGGTCAACGCCTGCGCCTATTTCTTCATCCGGAGTAAAGGCAGCCTTAATAGTAGGGTGCTTTATTTCAGGGTGCTTTGCAAGATATTCAAGCGCCGTTATTATTTCCGTACAGCCTGCTTTGTCGTCAGCGCCCAGAAGCGTTGTACCGTCTGAGCAAATAATGGTTTTGCCTTTGTACAGCTTCAGCTCGGGAAATTCTTCGGGTGAAAGGGCAGGACCCTTCCTTTCAATGACACCGCCGTTATAGTTTTTTGTTATAATAGGCGTAATGCCATACCCGCTGCAATCGGGACTTGTGTCCATATGGGAAATAAAACCTATGACAGGTCCGTCTGTATTGCCCGGTAATGCTGCTGTGACATAGCTGTAACGGTCGATCGATATATCCGTTAATCCTGCCTTCATAAGCTCTCCTGCAATTATTTCGGCAAAATAACTCTGCGCTTCCGTAGAAGGATATGAAGTACTTTCGGGATCTGATGTTGTATCAAATCGTATAAGAGTCTTGAATCGTTCTAAAATTTTATTTTTCATATTATCCTCCGTTATAAAGATGTATATATCTATGTTACCACAAAGGGCAAAAAAAATCTACATTTTAAAAAAAAGTCTTGACATTACGGCAAATATATTGTAATATATACATTGTTGATTGATTGATCAACCTATACTATGCAGGGGTGTCCGAGCGGTTTAAGGAGCCGGTCTTGAAAACCGGTGATCCCGCAAGGGACCGTGGGTTCGAATCCCACCCCCTGCGTTATTTTTTTGTAATAAGACGTAGAGCTCTGGTTATATCATGGAGATGTACCCAAGAGGTTGAAGGGGCTCCCCTGGAAAGGGAGTAGGTCGTGAAAGCGGCGCGAGAGTTCAAATCTCTCCATCTCCGTTATTTATCCTGTCCTTATTGACAGGATTTTTTTATTGTTCCATGTAAATAGTCAGAGCAGTATCAAATTGGACCGACTGCCTGTTATTTGGCACAGCAGTCGGTTAAAAAAATAAATGTTGAGAAGCTCTTCCCCAACATTTATTTTTGCACAATAGGATTTCTTTATCTGTTTTACATGTATTTAGCTTTTTAAATTTCTGTGAAATTTTTAAGCAGATCAATATTTTTTTCTATATCATTTTTTTTGCCTACGGTACATACCGCTTTGTTTTTTATTGATGCTTCAATATTTTCACCGGCTTTTACTATATCGGCAGGTGTGGTTGAAAGAAGCTCTTCACGTCTTTTGGCAAGCTTTTCGTAGGTCATATCAAGTATATGGCGTCGTGTTGCCATAGAACCAAGCATATTGTTTTTAACAGGAATATCGGCGTTATTTACAGCGCCCAGTATAAAGCGGTCTATTTCGCTTTGGGTTTTCTTATTTTGCAGATATTGTCCCACTTTTTCAAAAACATCGTAAGTGCGGGCAAGCTGAGGGTCTCTGTAGCTGTACATATAGCATTTGTTGCTGTCCGTAAAACAACAGCCGCCGCCGTATGCACCGCCTTCAAGCCTTATTTTATCCCATATATATTCCCTTGTTATTATTTGCTGCACCACTCTGTACACGCCGGAATCATATGTGATAGGGAATGCCATAGCATTAAAGTTGACATTGGTATCCACAGCGATGCTAAGCTCTTGGTTAAGCTTCGTATAAGGCTTTTTGCTGCCTGAGGGCGGCAGGGCAGCAATTTTCTTGTCAATATAGTCTGTAATTTTTTTTCTGTCTTTTTCATTACAGATAAGAGTATATATTATATTGTCAGAAAAAATATTTTTTGAAACATTATTCAGATCCGAAATGAGCTTTTCATAATCTGTGCTTGTTATATAGCTGTAGAAGCCGTAGCCCACAGTATCGTCTGCAAAGGCAGACTCTGTAAAAAGCACAGATAAAGCTCTTGTGTATGCCTTTATCTGTCCTGCGGTTATATATCTGTTTTTCAATATTTGCCTGTGTTCGTCCGTAAGCTCTTTTATCCTGTCGATATTATTATATTTAAGAGATATTATATTGTAAAAAATATCTATTGCTTTATAAATATTTTCTCTGAGAGCCTTTATTTTTATTTGCAAATAGCGTTTGCAGTTGTTTTTTGCCACAATGGTGCGGCTCATTATATCAAAGCCGCCCATATAGTAATCAATATCATTTGAATACCTTGTATCGTATACATCTGCAATTGCTTGAAGCATTCCCATATGAGGAAGGCTTTCAGGCTCTACATATGAAGCGTCAAACAGAAAGTCAATATAAACCACATCACCGTTTTCCACAGGCACAAATATTATATTGTCATGTGCTTCATATTTAAAGTTAAAGGGTTCGGGGCTTATTTCATTTACTTTAGATACGTTTATTTTTGCAATATTTTCCGCCTTGTCCTCCTGCGCCTGATAGGTTATAAGCTCCTCATTATTTGCAGGGGGTATCGTTACGTTTTCTTTAGCATCATCTTCATTTATAAGTATTCCGTATGTTCCCTTATCTATAAAATATTCATTTATAAGCTGCCTGATATTTATTTTTTCGATCTTTTCAAAAAGGTCGTTTATTTTCACAGGCTCAAATGAATAATTTCCGTACATAAAGCTACGCATAAGGAGGGTACAGTAAAAAAGACCTCTTGGTTTATAACCGAAATCCTCCTCCTTAAAATAAAATTTATAGCTGTTTATTATACCCTTGAGCTTATATTCATTTATTTCTGCATTTTTAAAGGCGTCATTAAGGATACGCCTGAAGTTATCGGTATTTTCCTCTTCGGTGCCTTCTATTGTTATGCTTAGATCTGTAAGGTATGTGCTGTCGTTGAAATCGGCAGTTATCCTTTTGCCTAAAGGTCTAAGCTTTTCTTTTATATATGCGCCTTCGCTGTTGAAGAAAAAATCGCACAATATTTCCAGCATAAGACATTTCGGAAAATCACTTACACAGCCTGTATTGAAAAGTACGGTCATAATATTTCCCTGAGCGGAAGGGTGATATATGGTAACATCATCACAGTCCCTTGCTTTGATAGACGTATCAAAGCTGCTTTTTTTGTATTCGTATTTATACAGAAATTCTTTGTCCAGAATGTTGATGTATTCGTCT
>CANQBT010000145.1 GCA_947589405.1 uncultured Clostridia bacterium
GCATAAGCAAAGCATTTTTCATGTTCACCCTTATGGAACATACCACTTTCCGGGTCGGTCCTTGATACTATTACTTGGTGTGTTTCCGTATCATCTTCATTTTCCGGCAAGGGTTTCTTTCCGTTTTCCTCTCTGTCGGTGTTTACATCCTTAAATAACTGTTTTGTATAGGCTTTTGCTGTTGCATATATATCCACCTTATCATATTTTTTCTTATTGGCATTAGCCTTTATATGCGTTGCATCTATAAAAACTTCATCTGTTTTTACAAACTTTTTCCTTACCGCCTTATCCAATATCCAGTTAAATATCTGCTCTACGGTATCCTCATCATATCTATGCAGAAAGTTGTAGCTTACCGTTGAGAAGTGAGGTATCTTATCCTTAAAGCCATAGCCTAAAAACCATCTGTATGCTGCATTTACCTTTATCTCTTCTACTGTCCTTCTGAGGGACTTTATTCCGTAAAGGTGCTGCAGCATCATTATTTTTATTAATACAACAGGATCTACTGAAGGTCTGCCCTTTGTCTTGCTGTACTTGTCCTCTACAAAGGCATACAGCTCCGTAAAATCTATTGCTTTTTCTATTTTTCTGAGTAAATGATCCTTTGGCACAAGATCGTCTACCGATACTATTTCCCATTCTTTCTTTGCGTTTTCAGCCTTTTCCAGCATAATTATCACCTCATCTAATTATACCATAAATTTAAGAAAAAGCCTAGTGTTTACTAGACTTTTTCGACAGGCTGAAACACCTTGAAAAAGGTGTTTTTCTTTGCAGATGTATTTGCTTGAAATCGGCTTAAATATTGGTGTTGTAAAGAAAGCTGCTAACGGGAGTCGGACCCGTGACCTCAGCACTACCAATGCTGCGCTCTACCTCCTGAGCTATAGCAGCGCATACAACAATACTACTATACTAGAAAGAAAGCCGTTTGTCAAGATATTTTTAATTAATTTGTCTACATGACCTTTCGCTTCCCGGACACGAAAAGAAGTCAAAGGGTGAGATTATGCGGCATGGGTATTGCCTGCCTTGAGGTTAAGGGAGGCAGTATCGGCATAATAGACTATAAGTCAAATGTGGTTAAAAACGATCCAAAGGACAGATGACATCTTATAAGCACGCCTTAAGTAAGCTATTTGAAACAGAGCCTTTGAAATACGGGATCACAGAGATCAGGTGTCTTATTGCCAAACAAGTAAGCATAGCCTTAACAAAAAAATACGCATAAATAAAGCTGCTGCATTATGATCTTTTGGGACTGTGATACAGCGGCTTTTTATGTCCCAAAATTGTGCCATGCTTTGTGGTATAATAGGCATATCAAAGGAGGAATGCATATGATGCTATACAGAGCAGAAGCAGTACTGAATGGAAATGAGAGGCTGAAAAAGCCGTATTTCAAAGGTATACAGAAGGCAACAGGGCTGTACAGAGAAAAATATGGATATAACACATTTATATTTACATATGAAATGTTGAGCCATGACGACAATGAAGCCATGTATTTGGGAATAATATCCGATACGGACTGCAATACGGAAGGCACCATAAATGCTTTTGCAGATGAAATAGGTATAGGCAGATATGTAGGCTGGACAGCCAAAATAGTAAGGAGCAAATTCAAAATGGCAGCAGGCTCGGTGCTGTTTATAGACGAAGCCTATTCCCTTGTGGACGGAAGCAACAGCTTTGGCGATGAAGCCATAAATACCATAGTGCAGGAAATGGAAAACAACAGAGATGACCTTATAGTGATATTTGCAGGCTATCCGAAGGAAATGGAAAGGTTTCTGAATAAAAATCCCGGATTGCGCAGCAGAATATCACAGCATATACATTTTGAAAATTATTCCGCAGAAGAGCTTTACTCAATTACGGAATATATGGCGGCAAAGGACGGTATGGTGCTGGATAGCTCTGTAAGAGAAAAGCTTGTGCCGATATTTGACATAGCAAGGTCATCAGAGGACTTTGGCAACGGCAGATATGTCAGAAAAGTATATGAAAAGGCGTTTATGTCACAGCGATGCAGACTTGCGGATATGGATATTGAAGCTATATCCAAAAATGACGCAGAGCTAATGCTTGCCAAAGACTTTGATATAGATATTCCAAAAAGAAAGGAGGTCAAAATAGGATTCTGCTGATTGTATTGATCTCCCATATATGGTAAAATTTTATTGAGGTGATCATATGTATACAAAACAGCCGAAGAAAATGCTTATTTTCAATATACTTGATATACTGAAAAAATATACTGACGAAAAGCACAGCCTGAGCCAGAACGATATACTCAATATACTTGAGAAGGAGTATGGCATGAAGGTCAACAGAAAGTCTATAAAGCGGAATATAATGGATCTTATAGAATATGGATACGACATTAATTATCGTGAGGTCGAGAGAAAAGACAATGAGCCTATGCTTACGGACTTCTATATGAACCGAGAATTTGCAGACGAGGAGTTGAGGATACTTATTGACAGTTTGCTTTTTTCAAAGTACATACCCTATAATCAATGCAGAAAGCTTGTGGAGAAGCTGGAAGGACTTTCAAACAAATACTTTGCATATAAGATAAGGCATATAACAAATCTTCCTGAAAATCTACCCGATAACAAGGAGCTTTTCTATACTATTTCGGTACTTGACGAAGCTATTGCAAATAAGAAAAAGGTAGTATTTCATTACAATGAATACGGTACTGACAAAAAACTACATATCCGCACAAGAAAAGATGGCAAACCTGCGGAATATGTTGTGAATCCATATCAGATGGTCGCTACAAACGGCAGATATTACCTTATATGCAATTATGATAAGTACGACAATGTTTCAAACTATAGGATAGACAGGATAACGGATGTAAGACTTACGGAAGACAAGGTAAAGCCCCAAAAGAATGTAAAGGGGCTTGAAAAGGGGCTGGATCTGCCAAAACACATGGCAGAACATATTTACATGTTTTCCGGAGAAAGTGCAACCGTTGTATTCAGAGCCGATAAAAAGATAATATCCGCAATAATAGATTGGTTTGGCAAGGATATAAGTTTTTTTGACGAGGACGAAAACGAAGTCACAGTTAGTGTATATGTAAACCTTGACGCTATGAAATACTGGATAATGCAGTATTCATGCTATGTTAAGGTATTGGGGCCACAAAGCCTTGTAGATACTGTAAAGGCTGACATGGAGGAGATTTATAATAAATATAACAAAGCGGAGAGTTAAAGAGGAGGTGTTTTTTATGTAGAATATAAGAAGGTATATATTCCCTCAGAAAGCGAGAGAAGGGCTGAGGAGAAACGTAAGCAGGCAGAGTATTCACAGCATATTGATGAGCTTAGAAAAAAGCTGCCCTTTGACACTTCAAAGCTTGACCATAAGAAGGTAGAGCTTGCATATAAACTGATATATCGGAACGATGTGGATCAGGGCATATTAAGACAACCGGACAGCCGATATTGGTTCTATATAGATAGGGTGGTAGAGCTAAGGAGAGGCTTTACATATGGGGAATGCGATTTTATAAATAAGGCGCTTAAGACTGAGGGCGTTCCCCATGACGGTATCAATTCCTATATAGCGCTTCTCTATATCGATAACTTCCTAAGACAGAGGGGACTTTTGGAATTTGTGCCCGAAGAGAAATACTTTACCGTACTTATCGATGCATTGAAAAAAACAGCCTTTACAAGGATCAATATGAAAACCTATACTGTCGTAAGCAGAATGGAGGTAATAATGGACTATATAGAGCATTACTATCCCTATAGAAGAAATCATCTTATAGACCTTAAGGATATAAAATATATTGAATAAATACTTTTATTAAAAGGTCGTTAATAATAAAAGTATATCAAGAGTGGGGTTGTTGTATTGAATTTTTGTTTAGCGGAATATCGACCCTATCGGCAGCCCAACGCAGGCGTAATCTCAATTCAGCGAAATGGTTGGGCTGCCACTTCCACTTACG
>CANQBT010000146.1 GCA_947589405.1 uncultured Clostridia bacterium
AATCTATATATTACAATTTATGAATTTTTTGTGATAAAAAAATTCATTTTACAGCCCAAGCATACTAAGTATACTCATTATTCCGTATCTTTCTTTTTCGGAAGAATTTGCAAAAAGGGCTGAGATCATGGCTTTCTTCTGTTCAGTCGTAAAGCTTATATTTTTAGGCAGAGAGCTTATAAAGCCTATTATTACAGGCAGAGCCTCCTGTTGGGACTTTCCCTGTATGTTTTCATAAAGCCTCTTAAGGGCTTCTTTTGTATTTTTGTCCATACAGTCAAATGCCTTGTCGTTAAGTATTGTGTCTGCTGTTCTATTCTCCAAGTCTCAATCCCTCCACTATATCGGAAATTTCTATAGCCTTTACGCATACGTCAAGTATCTGCTGTTTTTTATGGTCCACCTCCGGCTTTATTGCCATAAGCATTTTCTTTTTTATGCCCCTGCTGTTTCCGTCGTTTTCAAAAGACATTGTCTGAAAGGTCTGTATGAGCTTATCTATTTCCATAAGCTTTATCATTATGCCTATATTCCTCTGATAGAGTATATCCAAATGGGGCAGGGCTTCCTTTATTCTCTGCAATGCCATAACATTGTCATAGCCCGGCGTTTCCTGTGCCTGAGCAGGAGCGTCGTTGCTGTTTATGGACTGCATAAGCTTTACGACAGACATTATCCTTTCCAGCTGTGACATATCCATACTGTTTTCTTCCATGCTATCACCTCATTTTAATTATATGTGTAAATTCATATCACTTATGTATATGATATAAAAGCTTACATAAAATAATGGATAGTTTTTAAACCACAAGGAATATTAATTATATGAACGTTTATTTCGTATGAAAATCATAGATGAAGGAGGAATATTTATGTTGAACAGTCAGAAGGTGAGAGAACTGGCTCCCGAAATGGACCCTCTCAGAATGGGTATGGGCTGGAAGGTAAACGACCTGTCCAAGCCTCAGGTCATAGTGGAAAGCACATTTGGCGACTCTCATCCCGGAAGCGCCCATCTTCTCGGTCTTGTAGAAGCCGCTGTAAAGGGAATAAACAACAGCGGTGCCAAAGCCGCAAGATATTTTGCCACAGATATATGCGACGGTATGTCACAGGGTCACGACGGCATCAATTACTCCCTTGCTTCAAGGGATTCCATATGCAATCTCATTGAGATACACGCCAATGCAACTACATTTGACAGCGGTGTATTTGTGACCAGCTGTGACAAGGGAGTCCCTGCACACCTTATGGCAATAGGCAGAATAAATATACCCTCTGTTGTGGTGACAGGCGGCGTTATGGGAGCGGGGCCCGATCTTCTCACTCTTGAGCAAATAGGCGCATACTCAGCCATGCAGCAAAGAGGCGAAATAACAGATGAAAAGCTTACCTACTATAAGCAAAACGCCTGTCCCGGCTGCGGCTCCTGTTCATTTATGGGTACCGCTTCCACAATGCAGATAATGGCTGAAGCTCTTGGGCTTATGATACCGGGAAGCGCCCTTCTTCCCGCTGCCTGCGAGGACCTTAAAAAAATGGCATATGAAGCAGGTGTAAAGGCGGCAGCCCTTGCCACAAAGGGCATTACCGCAAGGGATATTGTGACAATGTCCTCCTTTGAAAACGCCATAAAGGTACACGCTGCAATATCAGGCTCTACAAATTCTCTGCTTCATATTCCCGCAATAGCCCATGAATTTGGCTATTATATTGACATGGACACTTTCGACAGGATACACGCAAACGCCAGCTATCTCCTTGACATAAGACCTTCGGGAAGATGGCCTGCCGAGTACTTCTATTATGCAGGCGGTGTGCCCAGAATAATGGAGGAGATAAAGGAGCATCTTGACCTTGACGTTATGACAATAACGGGAAAGACATTAGGCGAAAACCTTGAGGACGTAAAGAAAAACGGATATTACGAAAGATGTGACGAGCTTCTGGCAAGAACAGGTCTTAAGAGAACAGACATTATAAGAAGCATTGACGAACCTATTGGCAAAAACGGAACGATAGCCGTATTAAAGGGCAATCTTGCGCCTGACGGTTCGGTAGTAAAGCACAGCGCAGTACCTAAGGAAATGCATTACGCCGTTTTAAAGGCTAAGCCCTTTGACTGTGAGGAGGACGCCATAGCGGCAGTCATACACAGGGATATAAAGCCCGGCGATGCCGTAATAATAAGATATGAAGGGCCTAAGGGCAGCGGTATGCCCGAAATGTTCTACACTACAGAGGCCATTTCCTCAGACGAAGAGCTTGGCAAGTCCATTGCTCTCCTTACAGACGGCAGATTTTCAGGTGCATCTAGGGGTCCCGCAATAGGACATATTTCCCCTGAAGCAGCCGAAGGCGGTCCCATAGCCCTTGTGGAAGAGGACGACCTTATCGAAATAGATATTAAAAACAGAATATTGAGAATAATAGGCGTTAAGGGTAAAAAGCTTTCTGCGGAAGAGATAGACGATATTTTGGAGGAAAGAAAAGCAAAATGGCAGCCTAAGGAGCCTAAATACAAGTCCGGCATACTGAAAATATTCTCAGAACACGCCGTATCACCTATGAAGGGCGGATATATGGAATAAATACAAAAAGCACAAAAAAAATAATTCCCATTTTCCCGTGACCAGGTCCCCCGAAAATGGTGTTGTGAAATAATAATACTGATAATATATGAGGAGGTCAATATATGTATAACTTAGCTCTGTTAGATGCAGCGGCTTCCACAGGTCAGCTTGTGTTTGCTGCTCTTGCAGGTCTTGCGGTTTTACTCATTCTTATAATCGCAGTTAAACTCCACGCAATGCTTTCCATACTTATAGCAGCCTGTGTAATAGGCTTTCTGTCAGGTATGGATATTCAGACAATAATAGACTCAGTAGGCGAAGGCATAGGCTCTACATTAAAGAGCATTGCCCTGCTTATCGGTCTTGGCTCTATGTTCGGCGCCATACTGGAAATATCGGGAGGCGCTCAAAGAATAGCCTCAACACTTGTAGAATGGTTCGGCGAGAAAAAGGCCGCTTGGGCTTTGGGTATAACAGGTCTTGTAATAGCAATGCCCGTATTTTTTGACGCAGGTCTTATAATACTTATACCTCTTGCCCTTTCCCTTGCAAAAAGCACAAAAAGATCATCACTTTACTATGTAATACCACTTCTGGCAGGTCTTGCGGTAGGTCATGCATTTATACCTCCCACTCCCGGACCTATACTTGTAGCGAGCCTTTTAGGCGTTGATCTAAGCTATGTAATAGTTGTAGGTCTTATATGCGGTACTGTTGCAATGATACTTGCAGGTCCCGTATTCGGCTCCTTCATAGGCAACAGGATATTCGTCCCCATTCCTTCAAATATAGCCGAAACGCCTGAATATGAGGAAAGCAAGCTGCCCGGCTTCGGTACGGTCGTAGGTATCATATTCATACCTATTGTTCTTATCGTTATAAAGACTATAGCTAATGTTGTGGCACCCGATTCAGCTGTAATGCCTGTACTGACCTTCTTGGGCGAGCCCTTCGTAGCACTTTCAATAGCGACAATAGCGGCAATGATAGTGCTTGGCATAAGGCACGGCTATTCAAGAGAAGAGCTTGAAAAGGTCATGTCCAAGTCCCTTGAGCCTACAGGAATGATACTTCTTGTAACTGCCTGCGGCGGTGTTCTCAAATTTATGCTCCAGTCCTCAGGCTTAGGCGACGTTATAGGAAACGCCGTATCAAGCGGCGGTCTGCCAATGGTAGTTGTGGCATTTATAATAGCTGTGCTTGTAAGGCTTTCAGTCGGCTCATCAACTGTAGCAATGACAATGGCGGCAGGCATAGTTGCGGCTATTCCCGGCATAAGCGAGCTTTCGCCTCTCTATCTTGCTTGCTGTACGGCAGCTG
>CANQBT010000147.1 GCA_947589405.1 uncultured Clostridia bacterium
CTCACAATGGGGACAGTCTTTCTTAATAAACCGATAGGTATGTATTCTTGTACGAATACCTGCCTGTCGGTTTTTTTGATAATTTTTGTAGCATTCTATCACAATTATATTTTCTATTTAATATACATGTTAAAAATAAATTACAAAGTTATATAATATTAATTATTGTTAAAGCATTCATATTGGACACCTCCTTTTAAATAATTGTATTAAAAATTATTACTATAATGGCATATCATACAAGCCTTAGCAATTTTCGTAATACAAAAACTAGCGCAGTTGAAAAAATAGTATTAAAACTTGATACTTATGAGCGTGAACTTAAGAAGTACGAAGCTAAGCTTTTTAAAGCAGATATTCACTAAAATAAGCTTATTCGTAAATAGATTTTTAATTAACTTACGGATAAGCTTATTTATTTCATACAATTTCATACAATAGAATTAAGCATACTCTATATAATGTGCCAACATACAAATATAAACAAATATGATATTATTATATAGGAGGTGCAATAATATGCCAGTATATAAGGATGAAAAAAGGGGTTCTTGGTATTGTTGTTTTTATTATATTGATTGGCAAGGTAATAAAAAGAGAAAAATTAAAAGAGGTTTTTCAAAACAGAGAGAAGCAAAAGAATATGAGTGGAATTTTCTTGATAAATTACAAGCCAACAATCAAATGACCATGTCAAGCCTTACTAGCCTTTATATGGATGATATGCAAAACAGGCTCAGACAATCGACAATAAGCAATAAAAAATATATGATTGATACAAAAATACTTCCATATTTTAGCAATATGAAAATCAGCAATATAAAGCCGACAACTATAAGACATTGGCAAAATAAACTTATAAGCCAAAATTATTCAGATACTTATTTAAAAAGCATAAACAATCAAATTTGTGCATTACTTAATTATGCAGTCAAATATTATGGTCTAAAAGAGAATCCGTGTCATAAGGCAGGTTCAATGGGACGAAAAAGTGCAAAAGAAATGCAATTTTGGACTCTGAACGAATTTAATATATTTATTAGCAAGGTTAATGATATTTCAGCGTATAATGCTTTTTTAATCTTATATTGGTGCGGTATAAGAGTTGGCGAATTATTAGCTCTTACAAAGGGCGATATTGACTTTAATAATAAGGTCTTATCTGTAAATAAATCTTACCAAAGACTTAACGGCCAAGATATAATAACAGAGCCAAAGACTCCAAAAAGCAATAGAATTATTGCCTTGCCTGATTTTTATGCAAAGAAATAAAAAACTATATATCTCAACTCTATGATGATAATGCAAGACTTTTTCAAATATCTAAAAACTTATTGTATAAGGAAATGCGTCAAGGTTGCCTTCAATCAGGTGTAAAAAGAATCAGAATACACGACCTAAGGCATTCACATGCCTCTTTATTAATTGAACTCGGCTTTTCGCCTTTATTGATTGCAGAAAGGCTAGGACACGAAAATATAGAAACAACACTTAACACATATTCTCATTTATATCCGCACAAGCAAAATGAGCTAACTGAAGCCCTTGATAGGCTAAATTCTTAATTTCAGCATCATATCAGCATCGCAACAAAAAATTAAACCTCTAAAAGCCTTATACACAAAGGCTTTCAGAGGTTTTTCATGTCATTCCCACTCAATAGTACTTGGTGGCTTGGTGGTTATGTCGTAGACTATTCTGTTTATGCTTTTTACCTCGTTTACGATGCGGCTGCTTATTTTAGCAAGTACGTCGTAGGGTATTCTTGCGAAGTCCGCTGTCATAAAGTCGGTGGTAGTGACTCCACGAAGGGCAAGGGTATAGTCATATGTTCTGAAATCACCCATAACGCCTACGCTTCTCATAGATGTAAGCACGGCGAAGTACTGGTGTATATCCCTGTCAAGTCCCGCAAGGGCTATCTCCTCTCTGAAAATAGCGTCTGCGTCCTGTAATATTTCAACCTTTTCCTGTGTTATCTCGCCTATTATCCTTATGGCAAGTCCAGGTCCCGGAAATGGCTGACGCCATACAAGATAGTCGGCAAGTCCAAGCTCTATGCCCAGCTGTCTTACCTCATCCTTGAAGAGAAGTCTTAAAGGCTCTACTATATCCTTGAAATCCACATAGTCAGGCAAGCCGCCTACATTATGGTGGCTCTTTATAACGGCAGCATCGCCTGCGCCTGACTCTATAACATCGGGATATATGGTGCCCTGTGCAAGAAAATCTACTGTGCCTATTTTCTCTGCCTCGTCCTCAAATACTCTTATAAATTCCTCGCCTATTATTTTTCTCTTTCTCTCGGGCTCGGATACGCCCTTGAGCTTGCCTAAGAATCTTTCACCTGCATTTACTCTTACGAAATTAACGTCCCAGTCCTTAAAGGCTGCTTCGACCTCGTCGCCTTCATTCTTTCTCATAAGACCATGATCTACAAAAATACAGGTCAACTGATTGCCTACTGCCTTTGAAAGAAGGGCAGCAAGCACAGAGCTGTCTACACCGCCGCTTAAAGCAAGAAGCACCTTGCCCTTTCCGACCTTTGCTCTCACCTGCTCTATAGCCGTCTGAGCATAGTTGCTCATGCTCCAGTCGCCACGACACTTACATACCTCATAGAGAAAATTCCTAAGCATGGCCGTACCGTTTTCAGTATGCATCACCTCAGGGTGGAACTGCATGCCGTAAAGCTTTCTTTCCTTATTCTCCATAGCGGCAACAGGACAGTCAGACGTATGCGCAACAGAAGTGAAGCCCTCTGCCAATCCGCTTATAAGATCTGTATGGCTCATCCATGTGATACCCTTATCTGGAAGGCCCTTGAACAAAAGGCTGTCTGTGTCAAACTCTGTTTCCGTCTTGCCGTACTCGCTCTTATCGGCTGAAGAAACATTGCCTCCCGTAAGGTGCGCCATAAGCTGACAGCCGTAGCATATGCCAAGCACAGGGATCCCCAACTCAAATATTTCATTGCTTATAGACGGGGAATCCTCAAGATAAACGCTGTTAGGTCCGCCTGTGAATATGATACCCTTTGGAGCCATAGCCTTTATTTCCTCAATAGACGTCTTATAGGACTTGACCTCACAGTATACATTGCACTCACGGACTCTTCTGGCTATAAGCTGATTGTACTGTCCGCCAAAGTCCAGAACTATAACTAATTCGTGCATATTTTATCCTCCGTTTATTTCTTCATAAATAGCCTTCTTGGAGTCATATCCTTACGCATGGCAAGAATAAGCTCTTCCTTAGGCTCTATTACAAATCTTTTCTTTTTACCCTTGTAGGTAGCCACAAACACATAGGTATTGCCTAATATTTCCGTACTGCTGTAGTCCGATACGGGCAGATTCATGTAAAGAGCAAGATGCTCCTTGTCATCTATATGAGCCATTACCTCAAATTCGGAAACGCAGCCTTCAAATACCCTTTTCCTCTTAGAGCGGTTTTTGATAACGTCTATATCAAGCATGCCGTCTGTATAGGAATACTCAAATTCACAGTTCAGATCCTTTATTTTCTTGTAGGCAACATATACTATCACGCCTATAAGTATAACAAGAAGAAGAGTGAAGCCCATGCCTATGCTGTCTTTTCCCTCAGCATATGCTGCCGAAGCTGAGTCCATAAGCATCTGCCATATAAAAACAATGACCGCAATTGCAATACCTACAATATATATCCTTTTGCTTCTGTCATTTTTGTCAAATTCCTTTTTGACAAGCTGCTCTATAAATACATCATTCATATACTATTCCTCTATTTCTATATCCGTTCCTTCGCCGTCCAAAGGCATAAACTTATTTATAAGTCCGGGAACCA
>CANQBT010000148.1 GCA_947589405.1 uncultured Clostridia bacterium
GAAAAGAGTCCACGCTCTTGTTTCTTTTATCCAATGTATAAGCACATATATAAGTATAGCCACTATAAGTATATCTATTATATCCGTTATCTTTATGGATGGAATGCTTAAAGAGGAAAGACCTGTGCCGCTGAATATGCTTTTTAAATAATTAATAACGTTTTCCTGCATTTTTTTCACCATCCTTTCTTATTTTTGCTGCAAAACAGAGCATATATAACAGCTCTACATATAAGTATAACATACTTTGCTGTAAATAAATGTTACAAAATAATTAAAAAATATTGTAAATTCAGGCATAAACAACAATTATTTGAAAACAATATATATATGGCAAAGAGATTTATGATATACAGCATGCTTGGAATATATATGGAAATACTTTGGACAGGATTAAAAGGCGGTATCGCCGACAGCCTTACAGGTCACAGCTCTGTTATAATGATGGCGATATACGGCTGCGCAGTATTTATGGAGCCTGCGTTCAGGCAGCTCAAGGGCTACAGCAGCATAACAAGAGGTATCATATATTCCCTCTTTATATTCTCGGCAGAGTATTTTTCAGGCTCACTTCTTATGAAATACAATATCTGTCCCTGGAATTATTCCCACGCTTTTTATAATATGAAAAATGTTATCCGTTTAGACTATATGCCGCTATGGATATTTATGGGGCTTCTTTATGAAAGGTTATATTTTTCAATGAAAGCGAATAATAATAAGTGAGGTGATGCTATGCTTAATTATTTATGGGGCGCTATGATATTTGTAGGGATTCTTGTGGCGGCATTTACCGGCAAAATGGCTGAGGTCACAAACGGAGCGGTAGATTCTGCAAAGGAAGCGGTGACGGTATCCATAACAATGCTGGGAGTTATGTCCATGTGGACGGGTATAATGAAAATAGGTGAGGAAGCCGGCGTTACGGATTCTGTCAAAAAGCTTCTGAAGCCCTTTCTGAAATGGCTTTTCCCCGATGTACCTGAAAATCACAGGGCTATGGATTATATTGCAGCCAACGTTACGGCAAATTTTCTGGGACTTGGCTGGGCGGCAACGCCGGCAGGACTTATGGCTATGAAGGAGCTTCAAGACCTTAACAGGCACAGGGAAACGGCAAGCAGGGCTATGTGTATGTTTATGATATTCAATATGTCGTCCTTACAGCTTGTGAGCATTAATATTATTGCCTACCGAATGCAGTACGGCTCGGCAGATCCCTCTGAAATAATAGGTCCCGGCATTCTCACCACACTTGCCTCAACAGTTGCGGCAATAGCCTTTGCCAAAATAATGGAGGCGGTAAAATGAAGCTTATAACTGCCTTATCGAATCTTATACTTCCCCTTGTTATCGTGTACATACTCTCCTGCGGCTACAGTAAAAAAATAAATGTGTATGAAGTATTTATAGAAGGCGCAAAGGAAGGCTTTAAGGTCGTTGCGGATATACTGCCGACACTTATAGGCCTTATGATGGCAGTAGGCATACTGCGAGCAGGCGGTACTCTTGAGCTTGTAAGCCGAGCCCTTTCTCCCATCGTCAGCCGTATAGGCTTTCCGTCGGAAGCGGTCCCGATAAGCCTTATGCGTCTTGTATCCTCCTCCGCAAGCACAGGGATCCTTCTGGATATATTCAAAAACTATGGTCCCGACAGCTTTATCGGTCGCTTTGTTTCCGTAATGATGAGCTGTACGGAAACCGTATTTTACACCATGAGCATATACTTTATGTCGGTAAAAATAACCAAAACAAGATACACTCTTGCGGGAGCGCTGGTGGCAAATGCAGCGGGAATGGCAGCAAGTCTTGCTCTGTGCCGTTACCTTTGGGGCTGAAAATGTCTGTTTTTATTTGTCAAATATTAACAAAAATTACATAAATATTAAGTATTTATATATAAAACAATAAAAATGTTTGTAATTTGTTGTAATATGGTGTATACTATAAGAGAAAATGAAATTTATTCCGGTTTTACTGATGACAAGAATATGTGAATATCTGTTTTTTTATAAGGATATAACATAAGCTACTAAGGAGGGAATGAGATGGCCGACGAAGGTAAAAGAGGTACTTATGCAAGTACTCTGGCCGATCGGAAGAGTAAAAGGCTTGAATCAGCGCTAAGCTCTTACAGCTCCGATGAAACAAAAAAGGCCGTTGGCAGACTGCTGGAAGCATATATGGACGAAGGCGGCAAGAATTATTTTGGCGCAGGACGCCGAGATACGACGCTGTACTTTGCAGATGATGAATATATCAAGGAGATAGAAAAAGAAAAGGCGTCTCCCAAAGGATTGTTCAAAAGCATGAAGAAGAATGTACATACTGCCGAAGCAGAAGAAGCCCCTGAAGCAGAAAAAACTGCCAAAACAGAAGAGGAGACAAAACAGCCTACCGTAACCTATGAGCCTACAATTATTATGGACCCTGCTGCCAAAAAGCAGATAAACGGATCAGCACAGGCTGATACAAAGCCTGAAGATACAGACCTGCCTTCCGATAATATCGAAGAAGAGCAAGCTGCTGTATCCGAAGCTGAAGAAGCCCATAAATCTACTGAGGAGGAAACATCCGGGATGAAATACGACGACGAAAATGAATATGAAGAAACACCCGATGAGGAAATAGTTCCTCGCAGAAGGCGCTCAAAGGCAGCTCCTGCTCCTGAGCCTGAAAAGAAAACCAAGAAAAAGCCTGCTCCTCCCGAGCCTGAAGAAGAGGAAGAAGAGGACATATTCGACGACGACTTTGACGAAGACTATGACGATGAGTATTACGATGACGACGAATACGAAGATGAGGGAAAGGGCGGTCTTTTCTCAATATTCAAAAGGAAAAAGTACGCCGATGACGATGACGACGATGAATATGAGGACGATGACGAGTTTGACGAAGACTATGAGGAATATGCAGACGATGACGACGAGTATTACGATGATGACGATGAATATGAGGACAACGAAAGAGCCGTATCCGTCAAGAAAATATTCCACATTATATTTATAGTACTTCTCATATGCGCTGTTGCGGCTCTTGCAGCTATGTGCTACAGCTACAAGAATAATTACGAGTCAGCAAGACAGCAGATAGAGGATCAGCTTCAGGGAGAAAACGGAGTAAGTCCTGCCGAGCAGATCAATCAGCTCAAGGCACAGGTAGAGCAGCTTAAGGCAGAAAACGAAAAGCTCAAGAGCGGCAATGCCGGAAATACAGCACAGGATAATACGGAGGAAAATTCTTCTGCTCCATCTAACAGTACAGAAAGTACAGCAGACGGCGCACCATCTTCTGTAGTTGACGATACGTCAGGTGCATCTGTGGGAGGAACTACCTATACTGTAAAAGCTGGCGACAACAATGCCCGCAAGCTTTGCACCAGCGTATACGGAGAATATTCCGAAGAGCTTTGGCAAAAGCTTTGCGAAGCAAACGGCAAGTCAGGCACAGACTTCATTGTAAACGAAACTATAATTGTACCTTAATATTTATACTCATAATAAAATATATAATAAGGGGCTGGCAACAGCCCCTTAGAACGTGTCGATAAAATCGACACGTTTGAAAGAAATGCTTTTTGGCATTTCTTTCAGTTAGTCAAGGTAGGAACCAGCCGTGTTTACTGATATTTTACAATTGTGTAAAATATCAGTAAAGTTCCTGTCCTCAGAGGGAGTGAATCCCTCTTGCGGATTAAAGTCTGCGACGCTTTTTTGAAAGCTGTTCGCTATTT
>CANQBT010000149.1 GCA_947589405.1 uncultured Clostridia bacterium
ACAAGAGCCGATCAGTTCCTTGAGCTTCAGACTATATTCATACTTGTTCTGGGACTGTTTGCCTTTTCCATTTCCACAGCAGCAGGCGTTATAGGCGGAAAAATAATGTGTAAGCTTACAAAGGGCAAGGTAAATCCGCTTATAGGTGCGGCAGGTGTTTCAGCAGTACCTATGGCTGCCAGAGTTGCTCAGAAGGTAGGTCAGGAAGAAAATCCCAATAACTATCTTCTCATGCATGCTATGGGTCCCAACGTTGCAGGCGTTATAGGTTCCGCCATAGCATCAGGTATTTTCTTGTCATTCTACAGATAGGAGGTAAAAAAATATGGCAAAAGCTATTAAAATATGCGACTGCACATTAAGAGACGGTCAGCAGTCACTTATCGCTACAAGAATGAGAATTGAAGATATGCTTCCAATTCTTAATAAAATGGATAATGTAGGCTTTGGAGCTGTTGAAGTATGGGGCGGTGCCACATTTGACTCCTGTCTCAGATTCCTTAAAGAGGATCCTTGGGAAAGACTCAGAAAGTTCCGTTCAGCTTTCAGAAATACAAAACTCCAGATGCTTCTCAGAGGACAGAATATATTGGGCTACAGACATTATGCAGATGATGTTGTAGACACATTTGTAAGAAAAAGTATAGAAAACGGCATTGATATACTCAGAATATTTGATGCTCTCAACGATGCCAGAAATCTTGAAACAGCTGTAAATTCCGTAAAGAAGGAAGACGGCGCTCAGGCCCAGCTTGCTATCAGCTATACCTTAAGTGATGTTCACACTCTTGAATACTATGTAAGCCTTGCAAAGCGGTACAGAGATATGGGCGCAGACAGCATATGCATAAAGGATATGGCAGGACTTCTTCTTCCACAGGCTGCATATGAGCTTGTAAAGGCTATAAAGGAGGAGGTAGACCTTCCTCTTGAAGTGCATAGCCATTATACAAGCGGCGTTGCAGCCATGACCTATATGAAGGCTATAGAAGCAGGTGCAGATATTATAGATACGGATATGTCACCTCTCAGTATGGGTACCGCACAGCCGGCAACAGAAGTAATGGTTGCCGCTCTTAAAGATACAGAGTATGCTACAGGTCTTGATGAGAACCTTCTTAAAGAGATCTCAGACTACTTTAAGCCTATAAGAGAAAAAGCTATAGAAAGCGGACTTTTAAGTCCAAAGGTGCTTTCTGTGGATATTGCTACCCTTCTCTATCAGGTTCCCGGCGGTATGCTTTCAAATCTTGTGAGCCAGCTCCAAAGCGCAAATGCTGAGGATAAATACGACGAAGTATTAAAGGAAATTCCTAAAGTAAGAGCAGATCTTGGCTATCCGCCTCTTGTAACTCCGTCAAGCCAGATAGTCGGCACGCAGGCCGTGCTCAATGTTATAATGGGCGAAAGATATAAGATGGTACCAAAGGAAACAAAGGATATGGTAAGAGGTATGTACGGCAAAACACCTGTTCCTATTTCAGATGAGATAAAGAAGAAGATCATCGGAGATGAGGAGCCTATCACATGCCGTCCTGCCGACAATATAGCCCCTGAGCTTAAAAAGCTTGAGGAGGAAATGAAGGACTATAAGGAAAAAGAAGAGGACGTATTGAGCTATGCCCTTTTCCCGCAGCAGGCTCTTGATTTCTTTAAATTCAGACAGGCACAGAAATTCGGAATAGATCCAAAGCTTGCGGATATAGACAACAAGGTATATCCTATCTGATCAAGGGATAGACTTTAATATAAAAGCTGCTTCACATCTGAAGCAGCTTATTTTTATCAATAATTCTGTTTTACAAATTTTTCTATTCTGTTTGTACCCTCTACTATATCTCTCATAGATGTAGCATATGAGATCCTTATGTAGTTTTTTATGCCAAAAGCGTCTGAAGGCACAACGGCAACGCCATAATTCTCCAGCAATATTTGCGCCACATCACCGCTGTTTTCAAGCATAGTTCCTCTTACACTACGTCCCAGAAGCTTGGACACATCTACAAACAGATAAAATGCGCCTTTTGGAAGTATAGAGCTTAAAAGAGGAATATCCGATATTCTCTGAGCTATGAAATCTCTCCTGTGCTGAAATTCCTTAAGCATATCGTCCATTTCGCTTTTATCGCCTGAAAGAGCTTCCAATGCTGCGATCTGAGCGATGGAATTGACATTTGATGTAGAATTTGACTGTATGTTGGCAATAGCTTCGGCAATTTCTCTTTCGGAAGCAGTATAGCCGACTCTCCAGCCGGTCATTGAAAAGCTTTTTGAAAAGCCGTCTACAACAATAGTCCTCTTCTTTATTTCCTCGCCTAACGAAGCTATGCTGGTATGCTTGAGATGTCTGCTGTATATAAGTCTTTTGTATATCTCGTCCGATATGACATATATATCCTTTTCAACAGCAAAATCCGCAATTTGGCGAAGCTCCTTCTCGGAATATACCATACCCGTAGGATTATTGGGACTGTTTATTATAAGAGCCTTAGTCTTTGGAGTGTATGCTCTTTCCAGCTCTTCAACCGTTACTTTAAAAAGATTCTGCTTTCTTGTCTGCACAACTACAGGAATGCCGTATACCATATTAATAATATCTATATAGCTGTTCCAGTAGGGAGCCGGCACTATGACCTCATCTCCCGGATCGATTATTGCTGAAAAGGCATTTTTAAGAGCATGCTTGCTGCCGTTGGATATTACTATATCCTCAGGCGCATATTCAAGACCCTCCGACCTTAGCTCATCTGCAACAGCCCTTCTCAGCTCATATATGCCTTCGTAGGGTGTATATTTTGTAAAATTGTCATTTATAGCCCTGACAGCGGCTTCCTTAATATTTTCAGGCGTATTGAAATCAGGCTCTCCTGCGCTGAAATTAATAATATCAAGACCCTCTGCCTTTCTTCTGTTTGCCTCAGCCGATATTGACAAAGTAGAAGACGGTCTTATCTTTGACGCCATATCCGATAACTTCATACCAACACCCCTTCCCTGTTGCTTAGTATTATAATTTTACACCAATATACAAATTATTTCAAGTAGAATACAAAATAAGTTTTTACCATTTGTATAAAAGTAATTTCTCATGAATATACCACCTCCTCAATATTACTTACAACTATTTTTCCTATTTTATCGCCATCCATGACAACGTTCATTCCTGATAATGTATCTTTCAATATTGAAGCATACATTTGATATTGACTTGACATTGGATTGGATGAGTTCTTACTATAAGTAGTATTGACTGATAAATCATAGTCTGTTGGAATAGATTCTTGAATTTGTCTATTAACATCTTCCATTTCATCTGAAAAACCTTCACCAATTCCTAAAGCTAAATTAGCACCAATTTCATCTTTAAATAATTTTGATGGTGAATTTATTCCAAACAATTTCTTTATAAAACCAAATACATTTCCAACCCAACCAGATATTTTATTTTTAATCCACGATAATGAATTACTTATACCATTCCATAAACCTTGTATTAAATTTTTACCAATATTTAACATTTGACTCATAGAATTAGAAAATCCTTTTACTAAAGATGAAAGTATTTGAGGTATTTTAGATACTAATTGTGGAACTGCTTTAATTAGTCCTTCTGCTATTTTTATTGTTAAAGTAATTCCTGCCTGAATCAATTTTGGTAAATTATTTGTAATAGCTGTAATTAATTTATCTATTATTACAGGTATTTTATCAATTAATT
>CANQBT010000150.1 GCA_947589405.1 uncultured Clostridia bacterium
AGGGAAATAATAAAGCATGGTCTGGACATGGGCATTAATTTTTACGATACTGCCATAGTCTATCAGAACGGCACAAGCGAGCAGTATGTGGGAAAGGCATTGAGAGATTTTGCAAAGCGTGAGGACTATGTTATAGCCACAAAATTCACTCCCAGAACACAGGAGGAAATAGACAACAATATAAGCGGACAGCAGCATATTGAAAACTACTTAGATCAAAGCCTTAAAAATCTCGGAATGGACTATGTGGACCTTTATATTTACCATATGTGGGACTATCACACGCCTATGGAGGAAATAATGGAAGGACTTCATAAGGCGGTAAAGTCGGGAAAGACACGATATATAGGAATTTCAAACTGCTTTGCATGGCAGCTTGCAAAGGCAAATTTCTATGCAAGGGAAAATGGTCTTACGGAGTTTATATCCGTACAGGGTCATTACAACCTTATTGCAAGAGAGGAAGAAAGAGAAATGGTTCCCTTCTGCAGGGATCAGAATATTGCCCTTACGCCCTACAGCGCTCTTGCAAGCGGCAGACTTTCAAGGCGTATGGGAGAAAGCACAAAGCGCTTTGAAGAGGATTCCTATGCACACTTTAAGTATGACAAGACTGCCGAAGCAGACGGGAAAATAATAAAGCGTGTAGAGGAGCTTGCAGAAAAGAAAAACGTATCTATGACGGAAATATCTTTGGCTTGGCTACTGACAAAGGCGGATTCTCCCGTTGTAGGCGCTACTAAGCTTTCACATGTAGACGGCGCTGCAAAAGCCGTTGACATCGAGCTGACAGAAGATGAGATCAATTATCTTGAAGAACTGTATGTTCCCCATGCTCTTGCGGGAGTTATGGCGCAGAACGGAAAACAAAAAGCAGGAAATGTAGTATAAAAAAAGGAGTGTTACATTATGAGTAAAATTTTAACGGCATATTTTTCAGCAAGCGGAAATACAAAAAAACTTGCAGAAACTATAGCAAAGGCAGCAGGCGCAGATCTTTTTGAGATAGCGCCAAAAACACCTTATACAAACGATGATCTGAACTGGATGAACAAAAAGAGCCGCAGCAGTATTGAAATGAATGACAAAAGCTCCAGACCCGAAATAGCGGGGACTGTAGAAAATATGGGACAGTACGACACAGTATTGATAGGCTTTCCAATATGGTGGTATGAAGCCCCCAGAATAATACAGACATTTCTTGAGAGCTATGACTTTTCGGGAAAAAATATTGTGACCTTTGCCACATCAGGGGGCAGCGGCATGGGAAGGACAAACGATATTCTGGCAAAGTCCTGCCCTAACGATACAAAGTGGTGCGACGGTAAGCGCCTGAGCAGCAATACAGATACAGACACCGTAAAGAATTGGCTTGACAGCCTGAACATATAAGGAGGAGAACCATATGAAAAAAATAACACAGACAGCAGGAAGAGATCAGCTGGGAAGCTTTGCTCCCGATTTTGCCCATTTTAATGACGACGTGCTTTTCGGTGAAAACTGGAACAATGAGGATATTGACTTAAAGACGCGCTGCATTATTACAGTTGTTGCCCTTATGTCATCGGGAATAACCGATTCATCGCTGACATATCACCTTGAAAATGCAAAGGCTCATGGAGTAACAAAGGAAGAGATAGCGGCTATCGTTACACATGTAGGCTTTTATGTAGGCTGGCCAAAGGCTTGGGCCGTTTTCCGTCTTGCCCTTGACGTATGGAATGAAAAATCAACGGCTCAAACAGAAAAGGACAAATATCAGAACACTATTCTTTTCCCAATAGGCGTACCAAATGACGGTTTTGCAGAGTATTTTACGGGACAGAGCTATATTGCTCCCATATCAAAGGAACAGGTGGGAATATTCAATGTGACCTTTGAGCCTAAATGCCGCAATAACTGGCATATACACAATGCAGATAAGGGCGGTGGGCAGATACTTATTTGTGTAGGCGGTCGAGGATACTATCAGGAATGGGGTAAGGAAGCCATAGAAATGAAGCCCGGCGATTGTATAAACATTCCCACAGGTGTAAAGCATTGGCATGGCGCCGCTCCCGACAGCTGGTTTTCACATCTTGCTATTGAGGTACCGGGTGAAAAGGGCAGTAATGAATGGCTTGAGCCTGTTGACGATGAACAATACAATGGTCTGAAGTAAGGAGAGTTAAATATGAAATATTTATCTGTAATATTATCTGTGCTGCTGCTCACATGCGTTCTTTGCGCCTGTACATCAGGCGGCAATGACGAAGCAGCACAAAATACATCTGAAGAAACAGAAATACAGGAAACCGATGTAACAAGCGAAATAAACGAAAATACCCCTGACAGCAATGGCAAAATACTTGTAGCCTATTTTTCGGCAACGGGAAATACAAAGGCTATTGCCGAAAAGGCAGCAGAAGCGGCAAATGCGGATATATTTGAAATAGTCCCTTCTGTACCTTATACACAAGCCGATCTGAACTACGGAGATGACAACAGCCGTACAACTGCCGAGCAGAATGATGACAGCGCACGGCCCGAGATTTCGGGCACGGTAGAAAATATGGAGGATTATGATACTGTTTTATTAGGTTATCCCATATGGTGGGGACAGGCGCCTAAGATAATGTATACATTCCTTGAAAGCTATGACTTTAACGGCAAGACTATAATTCCCTTCTGTACATCAGGCAGCAGTCCCATAGGCTCAAGCGCAGAAAATATGCACAGCCTTGCAGCAGGCGCAGACTGGCTTGAAGGTCAGCGCTTTGACGGCGGCGCTTCTGCAGATGATGTAAGCAGCTGGGTAAACTCTCTAGGACTTAAGTAAAAGGCTTATATAAATTTGAAACACAATAATTAAATTACAAAATAAAGGAAATTGTTTTAATAAAAACTTAATAATTTTTTTACTAAAATCATATTGACTTAAAGCCGTATTCAAGCTCTAGTATTAAATTACTGCAATGCTTTTTATATTGCAAAAGGAGGGTTAAATATGACAAAGGTAAAAAAAAGTATAGCCTTTATAATGGCTATGGCAGTAGTTTGTATTGGGTTTGGCTTGTTCGTAAGTCAGACAAACAAACCACAGGAAGAGTCGGCTTTTGCGGCAAATGCTGAGCAGATATTAACTCTGCAAATAGGTGCTCCGCAAATGACGGTGGACGGTGAAAGCGTAAACATAGACGACAGCGGCACAGAGCCTGTAATTGTTGATAACAGAATGCTTCTGCCTGTGCGTGCGGTAGTGGAGAATGTCGGCGGTACAGTCGAATGGGACCAGGACACTCGCACGACCACGCTGACGTACAAGAGCGATGTCATAAAGCTCACTATCGACAGTAATACTGCGTATCTGAACGATATAGCGCAGACACTTGATGTTACGCCTGTTATAATCAACGACCGAACAATGCTTCCGATAAGGTTTATTGCGGAAAGCTTTAAGTTTACGGTAAACTGGGACGGTGACACTCAGACGGTAACTATAACCGTTCCGACCGACACGGCAGCATCAGAAGCGACAGTAGTGCCTACAGCAACCACAGAAGGGCAAAAGGCAGATGCTCCCGTTGTCTATATGACAAAGGACATCACTTCGCAAGCTCTTGTTGAAATATACGACAAGCTGGAATTTAATGCTCATGTGCGGTAAAGTAACACAATAATTTGATAGGCAACCGCCCCTATTCCGTAATTTGAAAGACCGGCTA
>CANQBT010000151.1 GCA_947589405.1 uncultured Clostridia bacterium
GACTTTCATTGTACTCCTCCATTGTGCATGCCTTTATGGGAATACTGTATTTTTTATTTTCATTTTCTATAACAAGACCGTTTTTATTTATTCTTTTTAAATGTTCTCCTCTTGCTATAAGAGTTGCTTCCTTCCCTGCTCTTGTCATATATGCGGCAAGAGGTCCCCCTGTACCTCCTCCGCCTATTATAAGATATTTCACAATGATCTCTCCTAATCGGTATTTATACTCATATATTGATTTTATCATATAATGAGGGATTTGTGAATACCGCTTATGTTATCTCAAGTATATTTTCTTCCCTTCCCTGTCCAGGCTGTAATTTACAAGAGCCTTTACATTGCTGTACTCCGTATCGGCACATTCTGCGCCAAGCATAAGGGCTGTGTTGTCATCGACCAAAACTCTTTCGCCAATTACATAGCCGATATAGGTTGTGCTGCTGTAATATCTTTTATCGGGAACTGAACGGACAGCTTTTCCATAGGCGTTCATTATACTGTCGTTTTCGGAAAGACGTGAGCTGTATTTTCGTATTCCGCCCTCGCTGCGGCTTATACTTATATAATTTACCGCACCGATATTACTGCGGCTGTCGGCAAGGGAATATATATTTTCTATTTCATTACAAGCCTCGTCTATGGCATAGTTACATTTGTCGTCTGTAAATACAGGCACAGATATGTTAACCATAAGAGTCTTGTCCTTATATATACCGCACCATTTGGATATATTGCCGTACTCGGTATCCACCGTACCGTTACTCATTTCTTCACAAGCATTTACAGCTATCCAGTCAAAGCTTTTCTCCTTAGGAAGTCTGCGGCTTTCTCTGCGGCAGTCAAAGCCATATACCAAAACAGCCTTTGGCGCATAGCCTCTGAAAAGGGCGCTGTGGGAATCAAACATTTCTATCTCATTATTATAGTCCATCTCTATAAACATCGGCAAATTAAGACTTCCGCACGCCAGAGCTATGGACATTATCTGTTCATAGCTGCTTTCAGGCCCCAGCACAAGCATGGGTATTTTATTTTTGGCATAACAGTTTACCGCAAAGCTCATGGGGAAGTCCTCTCCCTTTTCAATGAAGTAAACATATATATCGTTTTCAGCCTGTATTTTTTTCTCAAAGTCATCGATCTCGTTATAGGGTATATCCTCTGATATATATGCGCCGCTCATGCATTTATCCTTTTCCATAGGCGCCAAAGACCGCTTGACTTCGGTATATATAGTACAGGGGATCTTCCCCACAGGCGTATGGGCGGTTTTTTCTGCTTTTGCCCCGCAGCCTGTTGTCATAATACACATCATTAAAAATACCAGGCTTTTTTTCATTCTTATCCCTCCGAAAGATATGTATTGACAGCTTCTAAATAATGGACGGGACACCCATTTTTATTATGGACTCTGTATTTTTCCTCAAAGGCGGTATAGGGTATGGATTTTCTTCCGCCCTTCTGAGCGTTTTGCCAGTATTTTTCCAACACCTCAAAAGGCAAAAAATAGTACTCGTCCTTATCCTGACAATGGACAAGCAGAAATGCGACTCCTCCATGCTTTATAAATTCTCTCATAAAGTCTATCTGATGTTCGTGAACATTCTGTAGAGGAAGTCTGCCTTGATTGGTCTCTTTGGCATCAAAACAAATGGGTATGCCCTGCGCTGCACCTATATAGTCAATAGTGGACTTGCTGTCAAAGTAAGCAAGAGTTATTACATTTTTGCCTTTATCAAGCTTTATCGGCGTTATCGGCGTAGGTATTTTCTGTATTATTGCCAGATCCCTTTCCTTATATACCTTATTTGTCATATTTATCATGTCCTCAAAGGCGCTTCCTCTGAGACCTCTTGTGTTCCAATATCCCATATCAAATCTCCCTTATTCTATAGAGTGCATATTCTGCCGCAACCGCTATATCATCTCTGTCATCATGTGTATATTTTTCTATAAGGCTCTTCATACCCGATGCTTTCATATTCCCAAGAGCAATGATCGCATTTCTCTGAAGCGTTCTTTTACCTCTCCAACCGGCAGCTGTATGACCATATACCTTGTTAAATCTGCTTTTGCTCATATTGAGCAGCTCTTCTATATCGGGCCATGCATAAGGGCTATAAGCTTTTTTACAGTTTCCGTTCATAGGGCAGACCCTCTGGCATATGTCGCAGCCGTATATCTGTATTCCTATGGCTGAGCTTTCTTCAAATGAAAGGACGCCTTTTTTCTGAGTAATATATGAAATACATTTTTCATATCTGCACATTCCGTTTTCAATAGCGTTGTTGGGGCAGGAATCTATGCACCTTGTACAGCTGCCGCATATGTTGTTATTGGCAATAAATTCAGGGGCTTCCCATTTTTCGTGATCCACATCGGTAAGCATATAGCCTATAAAGAACATACTTCCTATATCTTCATTTATAACGCTCAGATTTTTACCTCTGCTTCCAAGTCCGCATCTTATTGCTACTTCTCTGTCAACAAGAGGACCTGTATCGGAAAATATCATTGTTTTGTTGTTTTTTAAAAGCTCATCTCTTATGACTTCAAGCTTTTTAACAAGTATCCTGTGATAGTCCTCTCCGACGGCTCCTGCCGATACGGCACCTCTGTATTTACCGTCGTCAAGCCTTTCGTATACATAATTATAGCTCATTCCTATGGCTACTATACTACCGACATCAGGCATAGTCAAAGCGGGATCTGTTCTTTTATCAACACTAACTCCAACAAAGGGCACGGCTATACCGTCGAGCCTTTTTTTCAGATCCCAAAAAGGCTTCGGGCTTCCTACGCCGACTATTATATTTTCACGTTTTGCTATACTTTGGAGCCTTTCATACATAGTCATAATATCACCTTAAATATATATTATCATATTTTCATGAAATTGTAATCATTTTCTGCTTGCATTTAAAGGGTTTTTACTTTATAATTATAAGTTGTAATATAATTGTGACGTTATCAATTCTTTTTATATAGATAAGGAGTGTGCTTTATGCCGCCTGTAAACAGAACAAACAGACCCTTGAGATTTAAGGAAAAGTCCTCTAAACCTATGATCTTTCCATTACAGCCTGACAATATGTCAGGTGCATATAAGAGCAAAAAGCGCCGTCGTTCAAGCGGTAAGCCTATTATACTCATTATAATACTGCTTGCTATAGCATGTCTTTGCGCCTATGTGGTTTTTTATAAGAACGCTCTTGCTATTATGGTAAACGGAGAAGCCGTTGGCTACATTACAGATATGGACGCTACCGAAGAAGAGGTAAATTCACTTGTTCTTGCAAAGCTTAAGGAAAGCGCAGGAAATAATCTTGAGATCACAGATACGATCACTCTGCGTCCTGTTAACGGACTTTTCAGGAATGTATCCAAAAACACCGAGCAGGTAATAGCTGCCGTATGCGATTCCGTCGGCTATAAGCAGGAAGCAACTACCATACTTGTGGAAAACAAGGAAATGGCTATTGTGTCAAATGTTGAAAAGGCAAGAGAGGTATTGCAGACAATACTTGATAACTATCA
>CANQBT010000152.1 GCA_947589405.1 uncultured Clostridia bacterium
AAATTACAGACAAAATATATAAGGCCACCGAAAGCTCAGGTTTTGAAGCCGTGACGTGGTTTGAAGCAGGCACAAGGAACTTTTATGCAACAAAGCTCATTAACGGCCCTGAGGATCTGAAGGGTATGAAGATAAGGGTACAGCAAAGTCCCGCCAATGTTAAAATGATGAGCGCCTTTGGCGCTGCGGCTGCTCCCATGTCCTTTGGCGAGGTATATACAGCAATACAGCAGCATGTAATAGACGGAGCCGAAAACAACGAGCTTGCTCTTACAAACAATAAGCATGGCGAGGTCGCCAAGTACTATGTATACGACAGGCACCAGATGGTGCCGGATATGCTTGTGGGCAATCTGAATTTCCTGAACAGTCTTACTCAGGAGGAAAGGCAGGTTTTTGAAGAAGCTGCCGAAATATGCACACAGGTCGAAAGGGAAGCCTGGGATAAGGAAATAGAAAACGCAAAACAGCTGGCTATGAATATGGGCGTAACATTCAGCGAAACAGACACAAACGCCTTTAAAGAAAAGGTCATTGGCGTTCAGGAGGAGCTTATGGCAGGCAATGAAAAGCTAAGGCCTATATATGACAGGATACAGGAAATAAACAAGGCAACAGGAGGTGCTCAGAATGGATAAGGCGGTAAATATTATAAACAGAGTGCTTGAAATAATATGTGTTGTTATATTTGCATTTATAACCGTGATAGGTACCTACCAGATAGTTACAAGATATGTATTCAATTCTCCGAGCACCGTTTCGGAAGAGCTTTTGACATACAGCTTTACATGGCTTGCTCTTCTGAGCGCAGCTCTTGTATTCGGCAAAAGGGAACATCTTGCCATGACATTTCTCTCAAGTAAATTCAAGGGAAGTACAGCTGTTGTATTCGGAGTTATAACAGAGCTTCTCACACTTGTATTTACGGCAATAGTGCTCATATACGGCGGTCTGTCCATTACAAATCTGACCAGAACGCAGGTAACGGCATCTCTTGGCATAAAAATGTCGCTTGTATATATGATAGTGCCTATATGCGGATTTATAATAGCGTTCTATAATATAGCGAATATTTACAAAATGCTCAAAAACAGGGAGGTGAAATAAGTGAATACAGCGCTTGTATGCGGTCTTATAATAGCGGTCGTGCTTCTTGTGCTGCTGCTTATAGGCACACCTATTTCAACAGCCATAGGCATATCCTCCATACTTGCAATACTTCCTGTGCTGGATACAAACGCCGCCTTCCTTACGGGAGCGCAGAGGACATTTTCCGGCATTTCGGTATTTACCCTTATAGCGATACCCTTTTTCATACTGGCAGGAAATATTATGAACAGAGGAGGTATAGCTACAAGGCTCATAAACTTTGCAAAGGTAATAACAGGCACTATACCGGGCGCCCTTGCTCATACAAACGTACTTGCAAATATGCTTTTCGGCGCCATATCGGGCTCAGGCGTTGCTTCTGCTTCCGCTATGGGTACCATAATAGGGCCTATTGAGGAGAAGGAGGGCTATGACAAGGACTACTCCGCAGCGGTAAATATTGCATCTGCGCCTACAGGACTTCTTATCCCTCCAAGCAATGTGCTTATTACATTTTCACTTGTAAGCGGAGGTACCTCTGTAGCGGCTCTTTTTATGGCAGGCTATATTCCCGGTATACTCTGGGGCTTTGCCTGTATGGTGGTAGCTTTTATAATAGCAAGCAAAAGAGGATATAAAACTACCGAAAGGATAAAGGGCTCAAAGGCGGTAAAGACTCTTCTTGACGCCATACCCTCTCTGCTGCTTATAGTAATAGTAATAGGCGGTATAATAAAGGGCATATTTACAGCAACAGAAGGCTCTGTCGTAGCCGTTGTGTACAGTCTTATTCTTTCGCTTTTCTTCTACAAAACAATAAAATTCAGCGAGCTTTATGAAATTTTCAGAGCAAGCGCCGAAACTACGGGAATAATTGTGTTCCTTATCGGAGTATCGAGCATAATGGCATGGGTAATGGCATTTACGGGAATACCTTCCGCTATTTCGGCAGGACTTCTGGGAATAAGCAATAATCCTGTCGTAATACTGCTTATTATAAATATAGTGCTTCTCTTTGTCGGCACGTTTATGGATATAACGCCTGCCATACTTATATTTACGCCTATATTTATGCCGGTATGCGCAGAGCTTGGAATGAGCTCCGTACAGTTTGGTATAATGCTTGTGCTCAACCTTTGCATAGGCACTATAACTCCTCCTGTGGGAAATATACTTTTTGTAGGCGTAAGAGTTGCAAAGACAAGAATAGAGGAAGTAATAAAGCCCCTTCTGCTTTATTATGCCGTAATAATAGGAGTGCTTCTCCTTGTGACATTTATTCCGGCAATATCCACGTTTTTACCAAATTTAATGGGCTATTAGAGGTGATAGAATGAAGCTGAACACACAGGAATTGAGTAAAATAAGAAAATGGGAAAGGGCAGGCTTTAAAATGCCCGAGTATGATATAGACGATGTAAGACAGAGGACTCTTGAAAATCCTCAATGGCTCCACATGGGAGCAGGAAATATATTCAGAGCGTTTCCTGCAAGGATATGTCAGGAGCTTCTGAACAAGGGCGATATGGACACAGGCATAATTGCCGCTGAGGGTTATGACTATGAGATATGCGACAAGGTGCTCCGGCCCTATGACAATTTGACCGCTGTCGTCACTCTCAGATCCGACGGCTCTATTGAAAAGGAAATAGTGGCAAGCATATGCGCTTGCGTAAGGGCGGACAAGCAGTTTAAAGAGGACTGGGAGCTTCTGACTCAGACCTTCACGGCTAAAACTCTTAAAATGGTATCTCTTACAATTACCGAAAAGGGCTACAGCGTTTTGGAAAATACAGATATAGAAAGCCGTCCTGCCGATGCAAAAAGCTATATAGGTAAAATAGCCTATCTCTGTTATATGAGATTTAAAGCCGGTCATCCTCTTACACTTGTGAGTATGGATAACTGCTCTCATAACGGAGATGTGCTAAAAGGCGCTCTTATGACCTATGTAAACAGCTGGTGCGAAAAAGGATATGCTGAGAAGGAATTTACGGACTATATGGAAAACAATGTTAGCTATCCCTGCACAATGATAGACAAAATAACTCCCAGACCCTCTGAGGAGGTAGCGGAGCTTCTGGAGGTAGCGGGCTTTGAGGACACAGATACTATCATAACTTCAAAAAATACCTATGCGGCACCTTTTGTGAACGCAGAAGAGTCTGAATATCTCATAATAGAGGACAACTTCAAAAACGGGAAAATACCTCTCGACAAGGCAGGCGTTATATATACGGACAGGGAAACCGTTGACAAGGTGGAAAGAATGAAGGTGTGCACCTGCCTTAATCCTCTCCATACTGCTTTGGCAGTATTTGGCTGTATATTGGGCTATGACAGAATATCCGATGAAATGGAGGATCCTGATCTTGTAAGACTTATAAAAGGCGTAGGCTACAGAGAAGGGCTGCCTGTGGTGACCGACCCAAAAATAATTTCAC
>CANQBT010000153.1 GCA_947589405.1 uncultured Clostridia bacterium
ATAAACAGCCTGTTACAAAGGGTCAGATAGAGGATATAAGAGGAGTAAGCGCAGATCATGCCGTAAACAAGCTTATGGAGTATGGAATGGTAGAGGAAAGGGGAAGGCTTGAGGCTCCCGGAAAACCTATACTATTCGGCACTACCGATGAATTTTTAAGATATTTCGGCTTTAGTACTCTGGACAATCTGCCGCCTTCTGCCGCCGATTATGAACAGCTAAAGCTGGAAGCAGAGGACGAGGTAAAGCAAATTCTTTGATAAAAAACGATAATGATATAGCCCAATATAATAAATGTCGGATCGAAATAACGCCGACATTTATTTTATGGCAATAAAAATCAGGAGGTGTATTTCCTCCTGAAAATTATCAGTTATTTTCTCTCTCAAATCATATTACAAATTTACGGCTACGCCGTTCATAAGAAGCTCTTCCGCATAGGGCTTGTCAACATTCTGCGATAAAATGATTTCGCTTAATATTATCTGCTTTGCGGTACCCATAAGCTTCTTTTCAACGCTGGAAAGACTTTTATTTCTTTCCCTCAGAATAAGCGTCTTGAACACTTCGGTAATTTTAAACAGGTCGCCTGTTTTTAGCTTTTCCAGATTTTCTTTGTATCTTAGATTCCAATTATCGGACATTTCTATAGGTTTTGCATCGCTGACTATACTGCGTACCTCATCAGCTGCGCATATATACCTAAGACCGCCTTTTTCAGCTTTGTCTTTGGAAACCATAATTTTGAGATTGCCTACTGATATGTTGAGAATATAGTAGGTTATACTCTTACCGTCAATAACCCTTTCTTCAATACCTTCGATCACTCCCGCTCCATACATGGGATATACAACCATGTCACCTACATTAAACACCTTTGATCCTCCTTTCCTTCTAAATCAGGTTATCGTTTGGTTTTATAATTATTTTCCTATGTTATAAATATAACAAATTCTGAAAAAATTTGTTATACCATTTATTCACAATTATTATTTGACTTTTTTTTATAAAATATACAATGTGATTTTTAAAACTGGATATTTTAAACAAAAAAGACCGCAGAAAACCTGCGGTCTTGGTAATTTTTAAATTTGTGTAAATGTTGTGTATAAATTTATTTATTTGTAAAAGCTATAAGCGCATTGAGTACATTCATAGCCTTTCCGCTGTCTATGGATTCTTCGGCAAGCTTTATGCCCTCTGCCATATTCTTGGCGATCCCTGCAATATAAATAGCAGCGCCTGCGTTCATAAGAACCACATCTCTCTTGGGTCCTTTGGCACCTGAAAGTATATCCTTAACTATAAGGGCATTTTCTTCGCCTGTGCCTCCCTTTATATCCTCAGCTGAGGCTGTGGGTATGCCAAAGTCTGAAGGCAGAATATCATAGGTTGTTATGTTGTCGCCGTTTATTTCGGTAATATGTGTTTTTCCTGTGTTTGTTATCTCATCTGTAGAGCTGTTGCCGCAGGCAATGATACCTCTTTCAACGCCCATACCATGCATTGCTTTTGCAAGAGGTTCCGTAAGGCTGTCGGTGAACACGCCTATAACTGCTGCCTTTGCATTGCTTGGATTTGAAACAGGTCCCAAAATGTTAAATACTGTCCTTATGCCTATGTCGGTTCTTGTTTTGCCTACATTTTTCATTGCTTTATTGAATATAGGAGCAAACATGAAGCCCATGCCGGTCTCCTCTATACATTCCTGGACCTTGTCTGCGTCCAGCATAATGTTTATACCCAATGCTTCAAGTACATCGGCTGCACCGCTTCTGCTGGATATGGCTCTGTTGCCATGCTTGGCAATAGGTACTCCTGCACCTGCTGCAACTATGGCAGATGTTGTTGAAATATTAAATGTGTTTGCGCCGTCACCGCCTGTACCTACCAGATCTATGTAGTCAATATCGGTAGTCGGGCTGACATGCTTTGCAATTTTTTGCATAACTGTGGCAAAGCCTACTATTTCATCAATAGTTTCGCCCTTTATTCTCAATGCAGTCAGAAAGCTTCCCATCTGTGCTTCCGTAGCCTCGCCTGTGAGCATAAGCTCCATAACGCTCTTAGCCTCTTCAAGGGAAAGATCCTTCCCTTCCACTACCTTTTTAATGGCATCTTTCATAGAAATGTTCATATAATTCATCCCTCTCGCATAATTATTCATTTATTATGATACCACTATGAAATGGATAATGCAATAGATATTTTAGTTTTTTATTCTAAATTATAGGTTTTGTGAATAGAAATAATAAGGGTAACTTAAGAAAGGAGCAAAACAAATGGAAAATAACTATGATAAGAATAACGATGTACACTTAAGCGGAAAAATAATATCCGAATTCAGCTTCAGTCACAGCGCTCATGGAGAGGCCTTCTATACATTCATGCTGGAATGTCAAAGACTCAGCTCAGCTTATGATATTCTGCCTGTGACCGTATCGGAAAGACTTCTTATAAACAATGAAGCCAAGACAGGAGACAGAGCGGAGATAAAAGGGCAGCTTCGTTCATACAATAGTTATTCGGAAGGCAAAACTCATCTTATACTTACTGTATTTGCAAAGGAAATAGAAATTGAAAACGCTGCCGATACAGATATAAATACAATTTATCTTAATGGATATATATGCAAACCGACTATATACAGGAAAACACCCTTCGGCAGAGAAATAGCGGATATACTTCTTGCCGTAAACAGACTTTACAATAAATCCGACTATATCCCCGTAATATGCTGGGGCAGAAATGCAAAATTTGCAAAAAGCTTTGAGGTAGGGGATAATATATTGATAACAGGCCGTATACAATCCCGTAATTATCAGAAAAAAATATCCGAAGAAGAAGTGATAGAAAAAACCGCATACGAGGTTTCGGTATCAAAAATAGAAGTTTTTAATGATTTTATTGATGAAATTCAATAAAAAAATAAATTATAATACGGCTTAATTGTTGAAATCTCACAGATAAACCATAAAATGTTGACAAATACTGAAAAAAAGAGTATTATAATTAAGGAAATTGGGTAAGTTACTTTTTAAAGTAATTAAGAAAGGAGAAAAATACATATGAAAAGCGTATTAACAGTTCAGTTCCAGGGTCATGATGTTGACGATGCACATCTTTTAGATACTGCAAAGGAAATCTGGAAGTCAGATGGCAATAAGGTTAAGGATTTAAAGACTGTTGACCTTTACTATAAGCCTGAAGAGGGCAGATGCTATTATGTATTCAATGGCGAAGGTTCAGACGACAGCTTTTTTGAAATTTAATTACAATCAAGATTAAGGACTTATGGCTGTACATAGGTCCTTTTTTCTTTTGCCTATTGACCTGTTTATTTATAAGTGTTAAAATGAATAAAAATATAATTTAAAGGAAATAAGGCGTTAAAATGAAAAAAATAGGTATAATAGGGCTGGGTCTTATTGGAGGCTCCATAGCCAAATGCTTAAGAGAAAAGACGGATCATGACATAGTGGCTATGAGCAGAAGCGAACAGCCTCTTATCGATGCAAAAAATAAC
>CANQBT010000154.1 GCA_947589405.1 uncultured Clostridia bacterium
TGTAAATATGCCGAGTCCGTTCTGTGATACCGATGTAAACACAAGACCCATGATACCAAAAGGTGCAAAGTTTATTATCCATTGTACAGCCTTTGTAACAGAATCCGCAATATTTTGAAGAGTGGTCTTGGTATTGCTGTCTGCCAGCTGCTTAAGGGCAAGCCCCAGTATGACCGCCCATGTAAGTATACCTGTGTAATTGGCTTCGGCTATAGCCTTTACAGGATTTGATACCATATTTAGCAAAAGAGTTTTGAGTACCTCGCCTATGCCGTTAGGCGCTGCTCCGTCTGCCGCTTCGCTTAAAACTACGGTAACAGGGAAAAGCTTGCTGCCAACTACTGCTACGAAGGCTGCCATAAGCGTACTGAGCATATAGAGGAATATGACTGTCCTGAATCTCTTTCCAATGCCTTCTCCGGCATTTGCCAGAGAGCTTATTACAAGAACAAATACAAGTATGGGTGCAACTGCCTTTAACGCACCTACAAATACATCTCCCAATATACCCAGACCTATATTAGGTACTGTAAGTCCCAATACCGAGCCTATTACAAGACCTATTATTATTCTTATTACAAGATTTGTTTCACAATATTTTTTCCATACAGATTTCATTATGCTTCTCCTTCTCTTTAGAAAATTAATTATTTTTTATTATAACACGGCATATAACTGTTGTCACCTTTATTTTAGCAACTTAAAGCGCTGAACTCTTTTTTGGAACATAAAATTCATTCATGTCAAGACCTTCGTGATCCAACAGCCATATTTTGTTTTTCATACCTCCGCCATACCCTGTCAGATTTCCTTTTGTGCCGACAACACGGTGACACGGTATTATTATTGAAATGGGATTACGTCCCACAGCACCGCCTACAGCCTGTGCCGACATTTTTTCAATACCTCTTTCATGTGCTATTTTTTTGGCAATATCTCCATATGTAACTACGCTTCCATAGGGAATGTCGCAAAGCATTTTCCACACTTTTTTGCTGAAGGCGCTTCCTTCGGGAGAAAGGGGAAGCTCTGAAGGAGAGGGCATTTTGCCGTTAAAATACCCATTGAGCCAGTATTCCGCTTTTTTTAATACTCCGTTTTGACTGCTTATGGCATTGTCTATGTAACTACGCAAGGGCTGTTCTCCAAGCACAAGCTCTTTTATACTGCTTTCATCTGCAATTACCATAAGCTCTCCTAAGGGCGATCCATATGTCTGAATATAAAGCATTATTTCACTTCCTTTAAATAAATGAGGTTGATATTTTCAGTATATATAATAACACAGCTGCTCTTGGTTTTCAAATTACTATACTATGTTTATTCTACAATAATCTGTACATAATAACGAAAACTTTACAAAATTTTTGTCTAAAACTGTTTAATATTTATAGTTGACATTCAAAAATCAAAGTGCTATACTAGTTGCATGCAAAGGTGCTATGGATTTAACCCGGGTTATCCAAAGCACTTTTTCTTTTTTTAAGCGATGCAACGGAGCTTCGTAAAGAAATCCGTAGTGTCGCTATTTTTGTTTTATAGGGAGGAATTATTATGACTGAAGAAATTTTAAGTACATTGAACAGCGAGGTTTTCGGAGTCTGGTTCCTTATAGGCGCAGCTCTGGTATTCTGGATGCAGGCAGGCTTTGCTATGGTAGAGGCAGGCTTTACAAGAGCAAAGAACTCAGGTAACATTCTTATGAAGAATCTTATGGACTTCTGTATCGGTACTGTTATGTTCATAGTAATAGGCTTTAGTCTGTTATTGGGCGAAGATATGCTTGGCATAATCGGCAAGCCCGGATTTGATATTTTTACAAACTTTGCTGAGTTTGACTTTTCAAACTTCGTATTCAACCTTGTATTCTGCGCAACTACAGCTACTATAGTATCAGGCGCTATGGCAGAGAGAACAAAGTTCTTGTCCTACTGTATATATTCAGGTGTTATTTCAGCTGTTATATATCCTATTGAAGCCCATTGGACATGGGGCGGCGGCTGGTTGTCTCAGATAGGCTTCCATGATTTTGCAGGCTCTAACTGTATACACATGGTAGGCGGTATATCAGCTCTTATAGGCGCTGCTATTCTTGGACCTCGTATCGGTAAGTTCGTAAAGGATAAATCAGGAAAGATCACAAAGGTAAATGCTTTTCCGGGACACAACCTTCCTATAGGCTGTCTGGGTGTATTTATACTTTGGCTTGGCTGGTACGGCTTCAACGGCGCAGCTGCTACATCTATTCCGGAGCTTGGCTCAATATTCCTTACCACTACTATCGCTCCTTCTGTTGCAACAGTAGTATGTATGATATTCACATGGATAAAGTACGGCAAGCCCGATGTTTCTATGTGTCTTAACGCTTCACTTGCAGGACTTGTTGCAATTACCGCTCCTTGTGATGTATGCGATGCCTTTGGCTCAATAATTATAGGTGCAGTTGCAGGTCTGCTTGTAGTATTCGGCGTATGGTTCTTAGACAATAAGCTTCGTATAGATGACCCTGTAGGCGCTGTTGCGGTACATTGCCTTAACGGTATATGGGGTACATTGGCAGTAGGTCTTTTCGCTACAGAAACAGCTCCTGCTTTTGCAAGAGGTATTGGCGACGGCGTTACATTCGGCGCTAACCAGATCGCAGGCGAGGGTCTTTTTTACGGCGGCGGCTTCCATCAGTTAGGGATCCAGTTCGCAGGTGTGCTTACAACAGCAGCTTGGACAGCTGTTACTATTACTATAGCCTTTTTGGTTATAAAGGCTCTTGTAGGCTTAAGAGTTACTGAGGAAGAGGAGATCATGGGTCTTGACGCTACAGAGCATGGTTTACCTTCAGCTTACGCAGGCTTCTCACTTATGGATATTTCAAACACTATGGTCATGGATGTAAACGAAAACACAAGTCTTGGACAGTCAGATTACGAGGCAGCATCTGAGGCTATGAGAAATGCTGCCGTTACAGTTGAAACAGGTCCTGCTTCACTTACAGGCATGCATAAGGTAGTTATAATTGCAAAGCTTGATAAGTATGACAATCTGAGAAAGGCTATGAATGATCTTGGCGTAACAGGTATGACGGTTACACAGGTCATGGGCTGCGGTATACAGAAGGGTACAGGCAGAAAGTATCGTGGTGTCGAGGTTGACGCTACACTTCTTCCTAAGGTAAAGGTTGAGGTCGTTGTAAGCAAGATCCCTGTTGATAAGATCATTGAGGCTGCTAAAAAGACTCTTTACACAGGACATATCGGCGACGGCAAGATATTCGTATACGGTGTAGAAAAAGTCGTTAAGGTACGTACGGGAGAAGAAGACTTTGACGCACTTCAAGATGTAGAGTAATTATCGTATCCACTATAAGACAAAGGGCTTCAGGGCAACCTGAAGGGGGACAAAACAGGCACGCTTTATGCGTGTCTGTTTTTTTGTGTGTCGATAAAATCGACACGTTGAAAGAAATGCCTAAAGACATTTCTTTCAGATAGCTAAGGTAGGGACCAGCCGTGTTTACTGATATTTTGGCAAG
>CANQBT010000155.1 GCA_947589405.1 uncultured Clostridia bacterium
ATCTTAGAATCGATAATTCTGATAAAGAGCCTGATGAAGTTGCAAAAATGATTAAAGAAACCTTTCATCTATAAATTCCGGTTTGCCACTAAGTTTTACGGACAAAATATATCAAAATGCAATATGAGGAAAAAGTATGAATACTACTATACGATATATGGCGGAAAAGGATAAGAGCCATGTTATCGATATGATGAGAGCGTTTTATGCTTCTCCTGCTGTATCGACAAATGGTTCGGAGGAAATATTTGAAGCAGATGTAAATAACTGCATTGGCAAATGTCCCTACATAGAAGGGTATATTTTCGAGAATGAAGGCAAAATTCAAGGCTATGCCATGACTGCAAAAAGCTTTTCAACAGAATTCGGTAAGCTCTGTATATGGCTTGAGGATATTTATATCAAAGAGGAATACAGGGGAAGGGGTATAGGAAAATTTTTTATTGAATATATCAAAGAAAAATATCCCAATGCAATATTCCGCTTAGAGGTGGAAGCCGAAAATAAACGAGCTGTAAGCTTATATAAAAAATGTGGATTTGAATTTCTTCCCTATATGGAAATGAAAAAATAGATTTTATAAATTACTTTTGGAGGTGATAGTATGGCGTCAAGTAAAGAATATTTGGATTTTATACTGGAACAGTTATCGGAATTGGAAGATATTACGTACAGAGCCATGATGGGCGAATACATCATATATTACAAAGGCAAGATCGTTGGAGGTATATATGACGACAGATTACTTGTAAAGCCTGTAAGCGCAGCGATAAAATATATGCCTGATGCACAGTATGAGCTGCCCTATGAGGGTGCAAAAGAAATGCTCTTAATAGATGAGGTCGATAACAAGGAATTTTTGACGGGCTTGTTTAACGCTATGTATGATGAGCTGCCTATGCCTAAGGCTAAAAAGAGAAAATAATTTACTGATCACAATACGAGCTTGTCCTTAAAAAGAACATTGAAAGCGGAGAATGGCTCTGCAAAGGAGAATGCAAAAATTATGAAAAAACATATAATGAAACTATCTCCCGAACCCTTTATAGAGATCAAAGCAGGTCGAAAAACAATAGAACTCAGATTATATGATGATAAGCGAAAAAGTATTTCTGTAGGTGATAGTATTATTTTTATCAATACCGAAAATGAAAACGAAACCGTATCGGTTATTGTTAATGATCTTTTTGTATTTGAAAACTTTGGTGAATTGTATAAAAATTTGCCGCTGTTAAAATGCGGTTACAATGAGGATAATGTTGATAAAGCTTCACCCGATGATATGGATATATATTATTCTAAAGAAAAGCAAAGTAAATACGGAGTGGTAGGGATAGAAATGATACTAAGATAGATTTTTGTTTAGATGAGTAAGGTCGACCCTTCAGTCAGCGCAGGTCAAAGTCTTATTATTTCAAAACATTTGACTGCGCTGACAGCTTCATTGCACAGAAGAATTATCTGACAGCCGTAGGCTGGCTTTGCCATAGGCAAAGTGCTGAACCTTCTCTGAAGGGACGCCTAAGTTTGTGGTTTACCAAAGGCTTTAATAATGTTGAAAAAATAACTATATTTCTAACTAAGAAAATGAGAAGAGCGAAACCCTGAGCTTCCCCTTCGTAAGGGGAAGTGACAGCCCAACCATTTCTTTGAATTGAAAATACTTTTGCATTGGGCTGCCGATAGGGTCGATACTCATATAAACAAAAATTTCCTTTACCATCGCATAGCTCAAGTAAATAAATCAGTATTCACAAGGTGAATTATGGATATTCGTATAATGACTATTAAAGATTATGAAAAGGTATATAAATTATGGAGGTCCTGTGCAGGAATAGGATTAAATGATCTTGATGATTCCAAAGCAGGTATAGAAAAATTTCTTTACAGAAATCCCGACACTTGTTTTGTTGCGGAAATAGAGGAAAAAATTGTTGGTGCCGTTATAGTTGGCAATGATGGCAGACGGGGATATATCTATCATGCTGCTGTAGATAAGCAATATCAAAATCAAGGTATCGGAAAATGTCTTGTAGAAAATGCGATGTCAGCTTTAAAAAAAATAGGTATAAACAAGGTGGCTTTAGTTGTTTTCGGTAAAAACGAAACAGGAAATGCTTTTTGGGAGAAAATGGGCTTTACTTTTAGAGATGATCTGATATATCGAAATAAGGCTTTGGTAGAAATGATCAGGATAGATACATAGTTTTTAAGATATATCGCTTAATATTATAGTAAAAATTTTCATATTATGACCTTATGTTTTTGGGCAATTTGTAAAAAAGGATACCACAGTAAATGCGGTATCCTTTTATCCTATTTCTCCTATTTCCTGTGCTGTGCTCTTCTTCTCATCGGCACGCCGTATATATCGTCATTATAGGTCCTTGTGCTGTTTGTCTTTGTCTTTGCTTTTCGCTGCATTTCATCGCTGCTATAATGTGGCCTTTGTCTTTCGGGACTTTGTCTTGAGGGACGAGGTCTTTTCTTTTTTGGAGCATCTGTTCCGTCTGACGGTCTTTTCTTTTTTGGAGCACTTGTTCCGTCTGACGGTCTTTTCTTTTTCGGAGCATCTGTTCCGTTTGACGGTCTCTTTTTCTTTTTAGGCGGATTTGAGCTGCCTGAAGGTTTGTTCGGAGCCTTCCTTCTTTTCTTTCTTCTCTTTTTCCTCTTTGGTCTGAAAAGCTTCCTTATAAAGTCTATAAGAAGTATCAGTATAACAATGGCAAATATGCATATAAAAAGCTTGCCTGAAAAAATTATGAATCTCTTGGCATTTGCCTTAAGCTCTCTCATGTTCAACTCTTTTTCCGAAAGAGCCGTTACATCGCTCATAGACAAAATATCTGTGGAGCCAAGCAGATTGTCGTTGTAATAGACGTTGATCTTGCCTACAGCTGCGCCTGCTGTCACAGGAGCAGTAAGCTTGTCTGTAATTTCCGGCTTTATTGTAAGCTTGTCTGCCGTAACAAAGTTCGGCAGCTTTGCCGTAATGGAATCTGCCGCTGCCAGCTCTGCTGTGCCTACGTTATATTCCTTTCCGTTATATTCCTGGACAACAGGTAAACTTCCCTGATAGGTCTCGGAATTGAATATCTCCATATCCTTGTATATTGTAAAGCCGTAATCCAGAAGAGTCTTTGTATCGGAATATGAATAATTGCCGCTGTCGTCTTTCATTGTAACGGCTATAAGGCCTATCCCGTCCTTTTCACCATATGTAACAAGAGTATGGCCGGCATCATCATGGAAGCCTGTTTTTCCTCCTCTGGCGTATTCATAGTACTGATTTGATGTGGGGCGAAGCATTTTATCCTTGTGATGAAGGTACCTTTCTACATTTTTGTTTGTAGGCGGTATGTTGT
>CANQBT010000156.1 GCA_947589405.1 uncultured Clostridia bacterium
GTAAAAGAGCAGACAATATTTATATTTTTCCTTGACCTGCATATACTGCTCCATCATAGGTGATAGCTTTGCCATAACAATTACTCCTTAATGACAGCCGCTGCAGCCGCTGCATTGTCCGTTGCAGCCTTCTTCCGGCATATCTCCCGTAAGGGTAGAATTAAATATATTCATTACTTGGTCAACAAGAGCTCTGAAATTCCCCTCAGCGACCACCATATCGTTTATAATGGGATTCTTTTTAAGCTCTGTTATCATTTCCTGAAGCTTTTTGGCTTCAGACTTCATTTCGTCCTGTGAAAGCTCGCCTGACTGTATCCTTGTATTTATAGCCTCTCTGTAATTGGTATAGTCCAGAAGCTGCTGTCTGGCCTCCTCATTGCCGTCAAATATATACTGAGTTTCTTTCATCTTTTTGCCCTGCTCGCTTTCCAGAAGCGCATTTGCAAGTTCCCTTGCCTGTTCAAATATAGTCATAATTTAAATCCTTTCTCCGATCAAATAAAATGTTTTGCAATCCGTGATCCTTATATCCAGTATTTCTCCCAGCAGACTTTCATCTCCTTTGAAATGCACAAGAGAATTATCCTCAAGTCTGCCTGTTATAAAGTCGGCGTCGCTGCTTACGTCATCTGCAAGCACCTTGTATACCTTACCTATTTTTTCTTTATTAATATCGTATATTATGGGATTAAGAGCTTCAAGTACTCTGTTGAAATTTTTCTTTGCTGTCTCCTCAGACACCTGCTCCATAGCGGCTGCGGGAGTTCCCGTTCTCTTTGAATATATAAATGTAAAGGCGCCGCTGAATCTTGCCCTTCTGATAACGTCTATCGTATCATCTACGCAGGCATCATCTTCACCGGGAAAGCCTACTATAATATCTGTAGTTACGGCTATATCAGGTATTTCAGACCTTATTTTGTCCACAAGGGCTAAATACTGCTCCTTCGTATATTTTCTGTTCATAACACGAAGTATATCATTATTGCCTGCCTGGAAAGGAAGGTGTATGTGATCGCATACCTTCTCACAATCCCTCATGGCATATATAAGCTCATCGCTCAGATCCTTAGGGTGCGATGTCATAAAGCGTATTCTCTCAATACCGTCTATTTCATTGACCTTGCGCAGAAGCTGAGCAAATGTTATATCCTCCTCCAGCCCTCTGCCATAGCTGTTTACATTCTGACCAAGAAGCATTACCTCTTTTACACCGTCTTTTGCAAGCTGTCTTACCTCGTTTAAAATATCCTCTGAGCAGCGGCTTCTCTCCCTTCCTCTGACATAGGGCACTATACAGTAAGAGCAGAAATTATTGCAGCCAAACATTATATTTACGCTTGCTTTATATTTAAAGTGCCTTACGCTTGGCAGATCCTCAACTATTTCTCTATGCTCCTTCCATATATCAAACACAGGCGCATTGGTTTCGTAATTGGTATATATAAGCTCTGCCAGCTTGTAAAGATTAAATGTGCCAAACACTATATCTACATGCTTATACTTTTCACGTATGGTCTGTAACACCGTTTCCTGCTGCATCATACAGCCGCAGAGAGCTATTTTCATATAGGGATTTCTCTTCTTCTGATGCTTGAGATAGCCTAGATTGCCGTATACCTTATTTTCTGCATTTTCTCTTACACAGCATGTATTGTAAATTACAAAATCTGCGTCCTTTTCCTCTTCTGTCGGCTCATAGCCCATTTTCACAAGCATGCCATGAAGCTTTTCGGAATCGTGAGCGTTCATCTGACAGCCGAAAGTAGTAATGTGCATTTTCTTTCGTCTGCCTTTTTTTATATAAAATTCTTCATTTATAGCTTTTATTTTATCCATAAAGCTCTGCTGTCTTTCAAGCTCTGCTGAGGATATTTTTGCATTTTGTACCACTTAACTTCCTCCATTTTGACATAGGGATATAATTTCATATAGTATAACATAATTTTGTATTTTTTGCAAATAAAAATGGCATACGTCATTTAAGCCGTATACCCTGTTGATACTTATTGTCAATACTGCAAAAATAATACTGATTATCCGTTCTTACGCCTATTATTTTAAATAAAAATCCCCTTAAAGCAGCTTGGGAATGTTTGATTTCCTTTTTCTGCTCTAAGGGGAATTCATCATTTTGCAAAAATATTCGGCTTAGAAGCCTGTGCTTGCGCTTTTAAGCATTTTAACATTTATGCTCATTTCTTTGCCGTCTCTTATTATATTCACCTTTACGCTTTGACCGACCTTACATTCTTTTACAGCTGAAGTAAGCTGCTCTGTAGTGAAAATAGGCTTGTCGTTAAAGCTTGTGATAAGGTCGCCCGTTCTTAAGCCTGCGCCCTCTGCGCTTCCGCCGGGTATTATTTCCTGAATAAGAACGCCTGCCTGAGGGAGACCGTACTGCTTAGCCAGATCGGCTGTAATACTTGTAATATATACGCCAAGAGCAGGTGCGTCTGTATTGTTCATAAGCTGTTCAATAATGGGCTTTGCCACATTTGAAGCAATACTGTAGCCTATGCCCTCTACCTTGCTCATAGAGATCTTGGCAGTATTTATGCCTATTATCTGACCCCTGCTGTTTACAAGAGCGCCGCCGCTGTTACCGGGATTGATAGCTGCATCAGTCTGAATGACCGTAAGCTTTCTGCCCTGTATGTTCACATCTTTTGTCTGTGAGCTGAGTATTCCTCTTGTAGCGGTATTGCCCTGACCTAAGGCGTTGCCTATAGCTATGACCGTTTCGCCTACCTCCATAGCGTCTGAGTCGCCGAACTGTGCAACAGGCACATCATTTACGCCGGCAGCCTTCAGATCATTAAGAGAGACCTTTATTACGGCAAGATCTGCATTCTCGTCTTTGCCTACAAGTGACGCTGAAACAAGATCGCATTCGCTCAATGATATACTTACGCTGTTAGCACCTGATATAACGTGATTATTAGTTGCGATATATGCGTATTCGCTGTCCTTGTAAAATACTATTCCCGAACCTGCGCCCTCGCTCTGGTACACCTGGTTGAAGAAGTCAAGTCCCTGTGTAAGAGAGGTTATGCAAGCGATAGACGGCTTTACCTTCTTTATTATATTTACGGTATTTTCAGAGGACTCGTCCATCGTAGCCGTAACTTTTCCTTCTGTATCTGTTGATATATCGTCAACGCTGTTTTCGTTAACACTAACTTCTGCTTTTTTATCTGCTATATAGCTTACGGCAGGAATGGCTGCACCGGCAGCAAAGCCTATTATGCTACAGCATACTACCGTTAATAAAGCATTTCTTAAATAATGACTCTTTTTCAT
>CANQBT010000157.1 GCA_947589405.1 uncultured Clostridia bacterium
GTCGGAGCGGTAAGTCCTATATTCGGCGCTGCCGCAGTCGGGTTTGCACGGGTAAGAGTGTTGATATTTGTCCTTACTACCGCAGAATTTTCCGTTGCTATATGGTTATTGTTCACAAATTCTTCTTCGTATAATGAAAGATCTCTGTGATTTACGGTATTCAGATATATCCTCATGGCTTTATTGGCAAATTTAATTCCTTCGTTTTCGGATACCCTTTTATTTATTGCGGCTACGCTGTTCTCATATTCCTCTACGGCTTGTTTATTTTCATTTATGGTCCTTTCAAATGAAAATAACTTGCGTCTTTCCGAAAATGGCTTTACATAAGGCTTTGCCTCAGGCAACTCGCCCGGTGTAAAATTAATGGCAGTAATATTATTGCCTGCCTTTATGCCTGCAAAGGGCACTATCATTTTGCCAGATGAGTCCTTGTCCCACATTTCCGGATGCGCCATTTTATTAAAAAACTCTAACGCCGCAGTAAACTTTTCGGTCTTTATCTTGTTAAAATTAAGCTGTCCTCGCTTATCTGCCATTACGTAGGTGCAGTCACTCAGATTTTGTCCCTGTGCGAAGCCTGTGATCTCTCTGAGAGAACGGTCGCCTATGTATATATTATCCAGATTGATGTCGGGCTCTTTTTTGAATAAGGCTTTTATAAAAGTCTTTTCATCCTTCAGATCGTCAAGGCTGAATGAAAGCTCGGAAGCTATCTTGCCGGACATTGCATCGCTTTTCCCCTTTAATTTACTGATATCGACCTCATTATTCAGTATTCGGGCAAAATTTATGGCTTCATCATTGTAATCACGGGCTGCTTTTCCTATTCTGCCTGCAGGGCTCTTAGGGTTGGTTATTTCCAGCATATATTTGTTATATGCCTTGACGTTTTTCTCCAACAGCTTGTCTGCTTCCTTATCAATATCAAAGCCGTCACGCTGCATCAGATGATTAATTCTTCTTTCATATTCTCTGGCATTGGCTATGAAATCATCGGCATCCTTCCAATATTGTGTTTCCTTGTTTTCTTCCTTGATAAGCTTTTCTATGACTATTCCCTTTGCCATATCCTCTACCTGCTGCCATGGCAGAGGCTCTACCTTATTGCCTATGCGAGCGGCTGCCTCCTCAAGAAACTTATGGTCCTCTACAATAGTCCTGCGTGCCTCCAGCATTTCTTTTTTATATTTTTCGGTACGCATAAGTCTGGATTCCTCGTTCTTGAAGTCAAAGTAGTCATTTTCTATTTGATTATTAAACTTCTGCTTATACGGATCTTCCATAGCGGCAGCCAGCTCGCTATGATTGGCCAGAAACCTATCGCCTGCAAAAAATGGTCGGTTCTGAAGTATTTCAATATATTTCTTTGACAAAAATTCCCTTGCTTCATCTCTTGTAATACATCTGGTGACTTCCTCATCAAGAGACGGAGCATAAAAATTCTGATGGCTGCCCGGAGGATTCATATTCATTAAGAGAGGCTTAATACCGCCTACTTCACTTACGCATATAAAATGGTTTTGGCGGCTTTGGCCCTCCTTATCGATAGGCGTTACTATCTCCTCTACGATATCCCTGAGCTTGGGAGCTATCACGTCCATGCATTCTTTTACATTTCCACCGTTTTTGGAACTGAATTTCACGCCAAAAAAGTCCTCTGCATTCCTGCCGTTTATTATAAGCTTTTGGAAAGCGGCGGCATGCTCTTCGGGAGAGGAATTTTCCGTAATATATACGCCTGTCAACAAGGAAGCCAGGGCATGACCGTCGTATCTGTGTGCATTCCCTACCACTTCTCTGAATTGCTCGGGCAATATTCCTTTGTTATAAATGCTTCTGAAGCGTTTGTAATTTTCATCGGCAGCCTGTGCCTCAGGAGGTAATGGCTCTTCTTCAAAAAGATCGTCCGTCATGGTTTCGGGATCGATACCGTCGAGTTTTTTATCCTTTTTCGCAGGCTTTTCTTCGGAGTTTTTGGCTGCGGTTTGCTCAGGCCCTTCTTCGAAGTTCTTGGCTGTAGTTTGCTTAGGAGTTGTCTCCTCCATTGTATGGGTCTCTTCATCAATAATATGCTCTTCTTTACTTGTTTCGGGAGCTGCTCCATTGACTATTTTATCCTTTTTCTTAGGTTTTTCCTCCATAAGCTCTTCTTCGGAAAGCTCTTCCGTTACTGTTTCTGCGGTCATTTCCTCATCAGCCTGAGGTGTTTCCGTCTCTGCTGTTCCGAGAGTTGTATCTTCGGGCGTCTGTACGTCTTTGTTTTCACCTTCGGTAGTCTGTGGTTTTTTATTATCATCTTTTGGCATATTTTACCCACCTTTCTTTTTCTGTTTTTTTTAATATAACATATACATTTCTTGAATAAAAGAGCATAGGCACAAACGGTAAATTTAAAAGCGTAAACAACTTGAAGCAGTTGCAAAACGCAAGCTTATCTGTTATAATAAGCTGAAAATAACAAAGGACAGAGGTTTTGACAATGAAGGGCTATGAAATAATAAAACGATACATACTTTTAACGGCAGGATTGTTTTTTGCGGGTCTGGGTGTGGCATTTACAAAGCATGCAGAGTTGGGAGTGTCGCCCATATCATCTGTAGCCAATGTCATGAACTATAAATTCCCGTCTGTATCTATGGGCACATGGCTCATTATATGGAACTGCTGTCTTATAGTGGGGCAAATGATAGTGCTGGGCAGGAAATTTAAGCTGATACAGCTTCTTCAGATACCTCTTTCATTCCTTTTTGGTTGGTTTACGGACTTCGGAATGTGGATACTCTCTTTCATACCCACAGACATATATCCTATAAGGATAATTTTTGTTTTCACAGGAGTTGCCATACTGGGCTTCGGCATATCCCTAGCAGTCATTGCCAATGTCATAATGAACTCGGGAGAAGCCTTTGTTAAAGCCCTTTCGGATACCTTGCACAAAGAATTCGGCAATGTGAAGATAGCCTTCGATATTTTCTGCGTTGTGTTTTCCATAATACTTTCTCTCATATTTTTCGATTTTAAAATAGTCGGCGCAAGAGAAGGTACTGTTATCTCCGCATTGTGTACAGGCATTGCCGTAAAATTCTTCAATAAAAGGCTCAGAAAACCTATCGAAAAAATATTATTGCAATAAAAACAGAGCTGTTGTACCGATTCAAAAGAAAAACTCAGTTTTATAAAGATATTGAACAGCTTTTCAATGACGGATAAAATATCCTTTTCGGAACAGGAGCGCTTCTGCTCTTATTTGAGTTTGTAAAAGTCCCGATCTATCTACATTTATGCAAAAAAAGAGGCTG
>CANQBT010000158.1 GCA_947589405.1 uncultured Clostridia bacterium
AAAGCCCTTTGTTTTTCAAAGCTTTTATTATTGCAGGCACTTCCCTTTTGAAAAGAAGTATTGCAAAGCAGAATACGAGAGCCCATACAATACGTGAGCATAGGATATATATCGGGTCCAGGTCATTTAAGAGCTTCCAGAATATAGGCAGAAGTCCCCACAGTATATAGCACATTAAAACATAAAGCACGGACCTTTTCATGGCTGTTCATCTCCGATATTCTGTTTTCCCTGACCTCTTTTGTTGTATTTGTTCATTGCCTCTGCGGCCTCGTTATTTTTGACTATCATAGCCACAGCGTCACCGGCGTCTGTGATCCCCTTTATAATATCGTCATGCTCCTCGTCTGTAAATTTGCTCAGAACATATTTTGCAAGATCCCATTGGGGCGGCTTTTGTCCTATGCCGACTCTTACTCTTGTAAAGGTATCATATCCCAGCTGATACATAATGCTTCTAAGACCCTTTTGTCCTCCGTCGCTGCCCTTTGTCCTTATGCGTATACCGCCTACGGGCAAATTTATATCGTCGCATACCACTATAATATCCTCAGGCTCCAGCTTGTAAAAGCTGACTATATCTCTTACGCTTTCGCCGCTGAGGTTCATAAATGTAAGAGGTTCTATAAGCATGACCTTTTCAAAGCCTATATGTCCTTCGCCTATGACTGCTCTGAATTTTTCTTTATTCATGTCAATATTATAGTCATATGCCAGCTTATTTATAACCTCAAAGCCAACGTTATGTCTTGTCCATTTATAATCTCTGCCGGGATTGCCGAGACCGACTATCGCTTTCAAGTAAATCACTTCCGTTTTTGAAGAATGTTTTAATAGTATAACATAAAAATATCCATATTTCAAATTAATATAAAAAAATTAAATAATCTATTGACATATTGGTATAATGGTTATATAATGTTCATATGAATATATGTACATATATGGAGGTATAAATATGTCAGATAATAAGAATTTTAAGCTGTCGGAAGAAATGTGCTATGATCTTGCTGATTTTTTCAAAAATTTCGATGACGCTACAAGAATAAGAATAATGTATGCTCTCTTTCAGAAGGAAATGTGCGTAAGCGAACTGGTTGCGGAGCTGGATATGAATCAGTCAGCTATTTCTCATCAGCTGAGAGTACTCAGGCAAAGCGATCTGGTCAAATTCAGGAAAGAAGGAAAAACGGCTGTCTATTCCCTTGATGACAGTCATGTTGCAACGCTTCTTGAAATGGGTATAGAGCATATAAGACATAAAAACGGATATGAGGAGGAATAACATGAGCGGTAATAATGAACACGAGCATCACCATGATCATGAACATGACCATGAACATGAGGGTTGCGGCTGCTGCTGCGGTCATGACCATGAACATGAGGAAGATGAGGATTTTATAAAGAAGGGTATTTTCAGAATAGCTTTGGGTCTGATACTTCTTTGTCTTGCCATATTTACAAAGGGAAATATAAGTATTGTTCTGTATATTGCATCGTATATTGTTTTCGGCTATGATGTTGTGCTGAGAGCTGTCAGCAATATAATGCATGGTCATCTTTTTGATGAAAATTTCCTTATGTCGCTGGCTACAATATGCGCCCTTGCAATAGGAGAATACACAGAGGCGGCAGCGGTAATGCTCTTTTATCAGATAGGAGAATTTTTGCAGGATACTGTTGTGAGCCGTTCCAGAAAGTCCATAAAGGACCTTATGGAGCTTAATATTGACGATGTAAACATACTTAAGGACGGAAAAATAGTTACAGTAGAAGCCGAAGCTGTAGAGGTGGGAGATACAGTCGTAGTAAAGCCCGGTGAAAAAATACCTGTAGACGGTGTAATAATACAGGGTGAAACTTCTCTGGATATGAAATCCCTTACAGGCGAATCCGTTCCTGTTGAAAAGGGTCAGGGCGACAGCGTAATAAGCGGTTCTCTCAACAATTCCTCACTTATATATGTAAAGGCTGAAAAGAAATATGCGGACTCTACCGTTGCAGGGATACTTGAGATGGTAGAGCACGCTTCTTCAAACAAGTCACAGACTGAAAGCTTTATATCACGTTTTGCAGGAATATATACTCCTATTGTTGTATTTGCGGCAATAGCCGTTGTGCTTATACCGACGCTTATGGGTCATGATCTCAGAACATGGCTGTACAGGGCGCTTATTTTCCTTGTAGCGTCATGTCCCTGCGCCCTTGTGGTATCTATACCTCTTACATTCTTTGCAGGCATAGGCACTCTTTCCAGAAAAGGCGTGCTTGTAAAGGGCAGTAATTATATAGAGCTTCTGAGCAGGACAGATACGGTTGTAATGGATAAAACAGGCACTATAACAAAAGGCGAGTTCGATGTAACGGATGTAAAGGGTGAAGAAACTCTTAAGTATGCAGCTGCTCTTGAAAGATTCTCAACTCACCCTATGGGAAAGGCTGTCGTAAAAAAATACAGAGGAAGCTATTCATCTGTTAAAGATGTAAGCGAAATATCAGGCTATGGCATATCAGGTACCATAGACGGAAAGAATATACTTGTGGGCAGCAAGAAGCTTATGGACAGAGAGGGCATAGAATGCGAGCAGGGCTATAATATATATGTTGCGGCAGAGGGCAAATATATAGGAGCAATAGCTGTGGAGGATACTATTAAGGAGGACAGTAAAAGCGCTGTTTCTCAGCTTGGTATTCAGGGTATCAAAAATATAACGATGCTTACAGGCGATAAGAAGGAGATCGCAGAAGCGGTTGCAAAGGAAGCAGGCATAGGGAATGTATATTCCGAGCTTCTTCCTGCGGATAAAGTAAGCGTTGTGGAAAAAATGTGCGGTACGGGTTCTCAGGTAGTTGCCGCCATAGGCGACGGTATAAACGACGCTCCCGTTCTTGCCAGAGCCGATGTGGGAATAGCAATGGGAGGTATAGGCTCAGATGCAGCCATTGAAGCGGCAGATGTGGTTATAATGGAGGACTCTCTTGCAAAGGTACCAGCTGCAATAAAGCTGTCAAGGGCAACAATGAAGCTTTGCAGAGAAAATGTAGGCTTTGTTCTGGCTGTCAAGATAATTGTTCTTGTGCTTGCCGTTGTAGGAAAGAGCAATATGTGGATGGCAGTATTTGCAGATGTAGGCACCGCTCTTTTGGCGGTACTTAATTCGATAAGAATTACAAAATATTAATTAAAAGGGCTGCGGCAGCAGTCCTTTTTTATGTTGTGCAACAATAAAAATAAACCACCTGCTCTGCAGGTGAGAGTAAAATGCTTTAGCTGTAAGTTGAAAAAGAAGGA
>CANQBT010000159.1 GCA_947589405.1 uncultured Clostridia bacterium
GCATGGAAAAACGGCGTGCCGCCTGCCTTGCTTATGGAAATATATAACCACAGCTCGTATAACGTTACAAAAAGATACTTAGGTATAATACAAGATGATAAGGATACTGTATTCAGCAAGGTGTTGTTATAGCTGTTTATAAATTTTCCTGTGACCGGGTCACAGGAAAAAATCAAAAATAACCAACTTCTATAGTAATTTTATGTACTATGGAAGTTGGTTATTTTTTGTCTAATAAATGCAGATATAATATTATCGAAGCTATAATTAACGGATCATTATACTATAGATCAAAATACTTAATTCTTGATGACACGAGATCACGGATACCAATAGCCTGTACCATTGCAAAGGAAGCAAGTAATCTTAGCACCCGACATGGTTATTGTCTTTCTGCCGTTGCACATATAACACAGACCGCTGACTCCGCTAAGTCCTGTTCCCTTAGACGGATCACCGGGCTTATTGCTTATATTCAGATTGACATATCCTGTTTGTTCAACATGTTCCCAAGTATATTCTATGGTATACTGAAGCGTCGTCTTTATTCTGACCTTGCCGGGAGCAAGAGCTATCACACGGCAGGTGGCATCGTCACGATCTATAAGCACAAGGTCTTCACCCTCTTCCACATCCCATGTATAGGCATAATAGCTACTTATAGGTCTTCTTGAATTATAGAATGTTATTACATCGCCCAAGTCCATATTTTTGTCGGTATTTGCCGTGCCACAGTAAGATGTACTGAAAGCGCCTGTACCTCTGTAAGGCGATGTAAATGTGAGCACATCACTATTTGTAAAACAGCTTCTGACGGCTATGGCCTTTATTACGCTTCCGTTAGGCGCCGATGTGAAAGCCGTAGATTTTGATGTAAGAAGCTTGCCGTGTGTCCTTGACGGAGTTGTGCCGTCTGTTGTGTAATAAATATAACAATTGGGGGTATCTGTGTATATCTTCATTCTGCCGTTGGTAAGTGTAAATTCGGGCTTTTTAATAACGGGTATCCTCAATACATTACAGGAATAGTCACTCCACACTCCGTTTAAATAAGCTCTGGCATATATTGTGCCGTAAAAATTATCATAGAGCATAGTTTCACCGTTTGCAACAGACTTATCAGCCGTTGTGAGCTTGGACGTAGTTGTGGAATAATATATCCTTGCTCCGGGAGTATCTGAGGTCAGAGTGACTGTCCTTCCGCCAAAAACGCCCTTTACAGTAAACTTTGGCTTAGCAACGGGAAATTCCTTAGTCACTACAGACGAACTGGCAAAACTGCTTCTGGCTGCAATGGCCTTTAATTTACCGCCTGTAAAGTCTATAGTTCCTCTTCCGCCGGTTATTCTTTTGCCATTTGTGGGGCTTGGATCTGTTCCGTCCAATGTATAATATATATGTACCTGAGGCGTTACGCATGTAAGCGTAGCTTTATTATTGTTTACGGTAATGATCGGCTCCTTGCAGTCGGGTATTTTCAGAATGTATTTGGAAGCTACAGTCCATTTGCCGTTTACATACGCTTTGGCATATACGGTACCGTAATAATATTCATCAAAGTCGACTGTGCCGCCGTTTTCTACCTTTAAACTGTTGGTATTGAGCTTGGAAGAAGTCTTTGAATAATATATTACAGCTCCCTTCTCATCACATGAGAAAGTTACCTTCTTACCTCCGAAAAAGCTTTTTGCCGTAAATTTAACAGGGGAAAGATCATATGATGTATTTTCCTCCGTGCTGTCGGAATATCCGCTGTCGGGATCTGACGGATCGGAAGGAACAACGGGCGTTCCGCTGTCATCAGTTATATATTTGATAACAGTCCCCGTCGGATATAAGCTTTTATCATCTGCTGCGCTTCCCTTTTTGCAATAAACTTCTTTGATCGAATTTGAGTTCGTAAATGCATACTTGTTCACACTTTCGATACCTACAGGGAATGTAACGCTTTCAAGAGAATCGCAACGGGAGAAAGTATTCCCTTCAATAACCTTTACCTTAGGCGGTATTACTATGCTTTTAAGGTTTTGGCAGCCGTAAAAAGCAAAGCTGCCTATTGATTCGATCGTTGACGGAAGCTGTATACTTGAAGCAGAAACGATCATAAATGCATTTTCTTCTATTCTTGTTATCGTAATTCCGTTTATTATCTCAGGGATAACAACATTTGTACCCGCTGAAACGTGTACAAGTGTTATAGCTCCCGACATATTATACCACAGAGTACCAAAATACGTATCATAGTAAATATCATCAGCGGAAAATGCTTTATCTTCCACTTCATCATATATCTCCGAGTTTTCGTCTAAAATGTCCTCTTTTTGTACTTCTGTTTCATCAACAGTTTCCTCTGTAATTTCTGTCTGCTTTTTCTCTGTAATATCTGCCTGCTGAGTTTCAACAGCATACTCCGCTGTTGTTTCTTCCGATAATTCTTCCTGTACTTCGTTTCCCGCCGCTGCTGAAATTTCTTCTGGCGAATTATTATCCGCAACATCTTCGGCTAATACCGAAATACCGCTAAGCATTACAGACAACGCTATGACAACGCAGAACAAAGATCTTATCCTTTTCATCTTCTTTCCTCCTTTTTTGATATATTGTTTTTACATAATGTATTTTATGCGATCATAAAGATACAGCATAATATTGATCATATTTCTCACCTATGATAAGGTTTGCATTTTTATACAGCATTGTTACTTATATACAATAATTATAATATTTATTTACATTTAAGTCAATAAAATTAACGTTGTTTTTCATGTACGTTTACGTTAATTAAGAAAGCCTTCCCTTTAAAAAGGGAAGGCAGCAGAAATCAAACCATCAGCCTATATTTGATATTATTATTCAACCTTAGTAGTCCAGCCCATATCGTCGTGGATCTTACCCCATTGAATACCTGTGAGCGTATCATAAAGCTTCTGAGTAACTTCGCCTATCTTGCCATCGTTTATGATACATACGTCGTCTTCATAGCGAAGCTCGCCTACAGGAGAGATAACGGCAGCTGTACCTGTGCCGAATACTTCCTCAAGCTTGCCTTCCTTAGAAGCCTTTATAATATCTACAATAGCAAGTCTGTCTTCAGATACCTTATATCCCCATTTTTCAAGAAGCTCTATACAGGACATTCTTGTAATACCGGGAAGTACTGTACCGACTGTAGGCGCAGTATATATGATACCGTCTATCTTAAAGAAACAGTTCATTGAACCTACTTCTTCTACATACTTTCTCTCAACGCCGTCAAGCCATAATACCTGCTCATAGC
>CANQBT010000160.1 GCA_947589405.1 uncultured Clostridia bacterium
GGGTCGCTTCCTCCCGTTGTAACAAGCTGTACCGTAGAGGTGGTTCCGGTCTGTGTAACACCGGGCTTGAACAGAACAGCCAAAGTAAGTATCTGAGTATCGCCTTGCGTTATGCCTCCGTCAACGGTAATATATCTTCTGCCGCCTTCAACATGCATAGTGTATGTAACACCGTTATCTGCAAGATATGTTTCTCCGTCTGCAAAGCCGCCGCTCGTGAAATTAGAGAAAATAAGAGAATCGTCATATATCTCTATGGTCACCTGCTTGCTGTCTGTCTTAATGGCGGAAGCGCCGCCTATGGACATGTAGAGCAGGAAGTCCTTGCCGGATTCAATATTATCCAGCGCATCGGCAGACTCAACATCTGCCCTGAACTCAAATTCCACAGATGTATCCTGTACGCCGCTGTCCTCCAAATCGGAGCTGCCGTCAAAAATATCCTCCAGTATGCCTCCGCCGTCAGGGTCTATTATCTCCTCAGCACCCGGCATTGAAAATGTCTGAAGTATAAATGTAAGTATAAGCAGTACCGACAGGAAACAACGCTTAAACTTGGGTATTTTTTTCCTTGTCATTCTTACGAACTCCTTCCTGGTATATTTATATTTTCGGATCTATATTGATGAATGTTCATCATTCAGTCATTCCGCTCCGATAGCTGCGCCTACCCCTCGCAACTATAATTGTTCAAGAATAATGCCTCATATACAGTCGGACCGCTTATGCGATCATACCGAAACAAGCAATACCCCATCTTTATAATTAAATTCATTATACTACTTATTTTTGTAAAAATCCATATCTTTTTAATATAATTTTAACATTTGTGAATTATGAACATTTTTTTAACTTTTTTCCATATAAAAATCATGTTAATTTGTTAATATTGTTTTTTAAATTTAATATTTTTATTAATTTAAGGAAGTTATAAAAGCCTTCAACATTAAGACAGTTACGTCAAAATCGCTTGAATACTTATTTTTTTGCCAAACTCAGCCCATAACGGAATTCTGTGGTCACGCTTTATGGAAAAATGGACAAAAAAATGACCGACAAGGGACAAACAGAGCTTATTGTTAATGATTTTGAACACTATTGTACAAAATACCGCCTATTGGGTGTATCTTGTTCATCATTTATTCACAAAAAAATATTGTATATAACAATAGTTGTGTGCTATACTTATGAAAAGGCGGTGAAACCATGAATGCTCAGAAGTGCTGCGAATACTGTTCTCACTTTATATACGATGAGGAATTCGGCGATATATGCGAGATCAATATAGATCAAGACGAAGTCGGCAGAGAATACACATGGTCCGGCTATACCTGTCCGTATTTTCATATGAATAATGAATACGAAACGGTAAATAAACAGATATAACTCTTAAAAAGGAGAAGTGCTGAATATGAAAAACAATAAAATAATACCTCTGCTTGTTGCCTGTACGCTGTTTACATCAGGCTGTAGCATCGGTATAGAGGACATTATGACTAACAAAAACGGCAATGAGCAAAGCGCTGCTCAGACAGAGTCCGACAGCCAAGATTTTCTGCTGCCGTCAGATACCGATGTAATTACCGAAGTGGATCTGTCTAAATTCAATGAAACAGAGCTTAAATACGCTTATGCGGAAATTTTTGCAAGACACGGCAAAATATTCGGAAATGAAAATTACTCTAAATATTTCAATTCCCAGAAGTGGTATTCACCAAATCCCAAGTACAGCGACAGTATGCTTACAAAGACCGAACGGGAAAATGCTCAATACATAGACGAATATATCAAGGAGCATTATACTCAGAAGAGCGAGCCTACTACCACAGTAACGGCGCCTTCCGCACCCTCAGGTCAAAGCTCTGATACGGCTGTTGCCGACAAACAAAGCAGCGATTATATTATGCCTGACAGCAACACAAGAAGGCTTACAAGAGAAGAGCTTATCGGCTATTCCTCAGACACGCTTGCACTTATGAGGAATGAAATATATGCCCGTCACGGTTATGTGTTCCAAAAGGAAAAATACAGAAGCTACTTTGGTTCCAAATCATGGTACAGCCCAAATCCAAGCTTTAACGGCAACGGTCTTAGCGCAACAGAAAAATATAACGTAGATTTGATAAAGAGTATGGAATAATGAAGAAGAATATAATTATAGCGGTACTTGTGCTTGTCATAATAATATTGACAGCATTTATATTTGCAGGAAAAAGAATAGTGATACGCAGGGAAATGCCTGAGAACACAGATACGGAAAATACAACGTCCGCCATATCCGAAGAGGGCTACAGCATTAGTGAGACCGAATACTATCAAGAGGAAACGGCAAAAAATACAAGCTCTCCCGATATTGCAGACTCAATGTCGGAAGAAAGTGAAATTGCCGAGACCGTTTATTCTTCAGGCACAGGCAAAACTGTTGTGATAGACCCGGGACATCAGTCCAGAGGAAACTCGGAAAAGGAGCCTATAGCGCCCGGCGCTTCGGAAATGAAAGCAAAGGTATCCTCAGGAACTACAGGAAGGACTACGGGAGTCCCCGAATATGCAGTCAATCTTCAGGTGGCTCTTAAGCTAAGAGATGTATTGCAGTCACAGGGCTACAATGTAGTGATGACAAGAGAGGTCAACGAAATAGACATAAGCAATTCCCAAAGGGCTGAGATCGCAAACAAGCTGAATGCAGATGCCTTTGTGAGGATACATTGCAACGGCGACAACGATCCAAGTGTAAACGGCGCTCTTACAATGTGCCAGACCTCAGCCAATGTTTACTGCGGTCAGCTTTACAGCCAAAGCCGTCGCCTTTCGGAAAGTATACTTAACGCTCTGTGTGCAGAAACAGGCGCTGCCAGCAAGGGTATAATAGAGACCGATACAATGAGCGGTATCAACTGGTGCCAAGTCCCTGTTACAATAGTTGAAATGGGCTTCATGACAAATTCCCAAGAGGATCGTCTACTTAACGACTCCGCTTATCAGGATAAGCTTGCGACAGGTATAGCAAAGGGTATAAATGCGTATTTTGGGTGATGGGAATCGACCCTTCTGTTGCGTTGGGGTTTTTGGTTTAATACAATATTGTATTGTTTCTCGCTTTAGAACGACCCTTCCACCATTTCAAACAACTGTTTGAAAAGTTCAGCACTTTTGCTTCGCAAAAGCAAGCCTATGGCTTATCAGCACTTTCGGCAAGCCGAAAGCCGCTCTTACAGAGCGTCCGATAAATCTTTCGGTGCAATGCGGATAA
>CANQBT010000161.1 GCA_947589405.1 uncultured Clostridia bacterium
CAGTCAGCGCCGCATCTTCAAAGGTATAGCATTCACTACTTTTATTTACAAATACTTCCTCTGAAATATCTTCTTTGTCTTTTAATTTAAGCAAATAGTTAAATACTGCCCTTGCGTTCTCTGCAGATGTATCCGCAAACGGGTCAAATTCTGAATTTACAGATAATATTTCTTTTATATCGGCTTCTATATCATTGTAATCAATATTTATTTTATCACAAAGTATTTCCACAAAATCACAAAGCTGTTGATCAGTTGTATTCCAGTTGTATTGATTGTAGTATATATTTTTATCACTTGGTATCAGGTCACTCTCCGATTCCAATATATCAATAATATCCGTATTTCCTGTCTGATCTATAATCATATTATAATAGCTGTCAATAAGCCCCATGCTTTCATTGACAGGCATATGCATGAATTCAAGGTCTAAAGCATTTCCGTCTATATCATACAATTTATAGCTTTTTCGATCATAGCTATCTCCGTCTTTGTTATATTGAACAAACTTGCCATAGCCTATATTTATAATTAGGTTATCGGTTTTGGGTATAATAAAATTACCGTTTATATCTATCAAAGCACATTGATCGCAATAATAGGGCTCCGCCAATGAAAAATCACCGCCCCAATAAACAAGGAACTTGTCATCTCCCGCATAATCTATAGCCTTTGCATCCTTTATAAGCTCGCTGTTATCTGCCATAAATTGCTCTATTTTGCTTTCGGTTTCCTTATCAACTGAATGAGATTTTAAATATGACGTAACAAATCCGTTTGTTGTTTCCTCTGATGCTTTTTCAACAGAGGCAGTCTCCGTTGCTGTTTCCGTATTTTGAGCTTCCTCGCAGTTATACAGCCTCCACATTGTAGCTATAGCCTGTTCTCTCGTATAAAAATCATGAGGAGAAAACTTGCCTTCGCCTGTGCCTGCCATTACATATGTATCTTCGCTTTTCATAGCGGCTACGGAATATATTGCGTCCTTCGCCCAATCGACAAAATCACCTTCGTCTGTAAACTTATCTATTTTTTCGGTACCCTCAATATTCAGAAGCTTTGCAATATTATTGAGCATTACAGCCGCCTCCTGCCGTGTAATACTCTTATTCGGAGCAAACATATCATTTCCGACGCCGTTTATGATATGCAGTTCATAAGCAGCATTTATATACTCTGCGTCTGTATCTCTGAAGTAGCTCTTATCTGTAGTATATTCCATACCGGTCACAGCAGTATACATATTGACAGCAAGCTGACAGAATTCATCACGTTTTATTTTTTTAATATACTGTGACTGCAATTCTTCGGGAACAATGCCTATTTCTATTGCCTTTTCTATTGTTTCTTTAGCCCAGTCGCTTGCCTCTCCATTTGTCTTGGCTGCGGCAATAGCTTCATCTTTGGTCTTATACTGATTGCCGTACAGATCATAATACTTTGTATCGCTGCCTGACCATTCATTTTCAATATATATGGCTCCGTTCTCTTCCTTTACATACATATAACCGAATTCAAAAGGTGTTATTGGCTTCATATCGGGACCAAGCACGCCCATAGAGCTGTCAAGGTGTCCTACGACCTTCTGAGCAATAAGGGTGTTTCCGGGCTGTGCTTCAAACATTACCGAAAGATAATAGTCGGAAAGCCTGTTGCCTTTATCGTCTATAACACAAACGTGTTCGCTTGGCATATGGTCATCAGGATTACTGTTATATACAAATTTGCCTTCCATGCCCTTTATAGGCTTTACAAATTCCAGATCGCTCTCTGCTTTACCGATAAAATTATTGTTGTTGTCATATATATCCTCATAGCCATCTCCATAACATACTATGCGTCCGCTTTCATCGGTATATATACGATAATATTTTTCATCAGTCATTTCATTGAGATTTTCGTCTAAAAGTCCATAAAGTCTGGGGTATTTATCGCTGCTTCTTACAACTATTTTTCCGCTTGCTATACCCTCCGACTCGTATCCTATACCATTTACTTCATAATATGGCTTGTCCTTTATGACCTCGCCGTTAAAACCGCATATATAACGTATGCCGTCGCTGTTTTCCTTATAAAAATAGGCGGTATTATATATTTCATTTATCTTTTCCGCAGGGGTAAAATCCTTTGAAGAAATATATTCATGCTTGCCGCTTACATAGTCAAAGCAGTCAAATATACCGTTTTTACAGCTTATTGAAGTATATTCAAATGGTATTGCCAATTCAAGATCACTATTGTATACGCCATCCATATCATTTTCGTTTGCGGCAATTATATTGCTGTCTGCTCCGTCAAGATATTTGAAAGGCTCCTCTATAAGCTTATTTCCGTTTTCATCACATATATATGATGTGGGTAATGACTTAGCGCTTTCATCTATTACGACAAGTTCATAGTACTGAGTGCTTGCAATAGGTCTTATATCAAGAGGCTGAGGTACTTTGTCAAAGTCGGAATTATAAAATTCTACAACATTGTCCTTAATGCATTTGTATGTATCTGTATTTTCGTTATAGTCTATATTTCTGTATTCAAAGGGTATAACGACATTAAGGTCTTGGTCAAGCAGACCTCTCATACCCTTTTCATCTGCTGCAAAAATATATCCGTTAAGCATTTTAGGTAATATATAAGGACCCTTTGACACCTTTTCACCCTTGTCATCAATGTATTCGATTGTCTTTTTTTCATCATCATAATAGTATTTTGAGTCTATCTGATGCCCTGCAAAGACAGGTATACTAATGAATAAACATAAAGCTAATATATAAATAATTTTTTTCATAAAACCTCTCCTTTTATAAATATAGATCAGACAGAACAATCTATTGCGCAGCTTAAGCCCAAAAATTTAATTATCTGAAGGCAATGTTACTTAATGGTGTAAAGTCTGTACATTGTAGCAACAGCCTGTTCTCTCGTATAAAAATCATAAGGAGAAAATCTGCCATCGCCTGTGCCTGCCATTACATACGTATCTTCGCTTTTCATAGTGGCTACGGAATATATTGCGTCCTTCGCCCATGTGGCAAAATCGCCTTCGTCTGTGAATTTGACCGTTTTCTCGGTACCCCTTATATCCAGAAGCTTTGCAAGGTTATCAAGCATTACAGCCGCTTCCTGCCGTGTAATATTATCATCGGGCGCAAATCGATCATGACCCTTTCCTGCCACTATTTTAAGGTCATAGGCTGCCGTA
>CANQBT010000162.1 GCA_947589405.1 uncultured Clostridia bacterium
CTACTATAAATAAAGATTATGTAGGCTCTCATCTTGCAAATTATGACTGTCTTATATCTCTTGCTCACTTCAAGGGTCATGCAATGGCAGGCTACGGCGGAGCCATTAAAAATATGTCAATAGGTGTTGCGTCAAGCAAGGGCAAGGCTTGGATACACAGCGGCGGCACAAGCACCACTAGTGTATGGGGCGGAAAACAGGACAAATTCCTTGAAGCAATGGGCGACGCTACAAGCGGTGTTGTAGACTACTTTGACGGCAAGGTCGTATATATCAATGTAATGAACCATCTTTCAGTAGACTGCGATTGTAACGGCAATCCTGCGGAGCCTGATATGCATGACATAGGCATTCTTGCTTCAACAGACCCCGTTGCTCTTGATCAGGCTTGTATTGACCTTATTTATGAGCAAAAGGACGGCGACGGCGCTTCACTTGTAAATCGTATAGAGAGCAGAAACGGACTTCACACTCTTGAACACGCAGAAGAAATAGGCTTAGGCTCAAGAGAGTATAATTTGATAAGTATAGATTAAACAGTTAAAAAGCAGGAAAGAATGTGTTTTGTTTTGTCAGAAATTGTTCGGCGTGAATTTATATACATATGGTATTACTTTGAGATACAGCTGAGACAGATATTCTTTTACTGGGCTGTAGGTATAGTAATAGGCTCTGTAATATCCGTTTTCGGCAAGCAGAAAATACATTCTCTCATGTCCGTTATACAGGACAAGCATCTAGGCATAATGGGCATCATACCTGCAAGCCTTATAGGTATAGCTTCGCCCCTTTGTATGTACGGCACTATACCTCTTGCGGCAGCCTTTTCCGAAAAGGGCATGAGAGATGACTACCTTGCCGCCTTTATGATGAGCAGTATACTTTTAAACCCTCAGTTGCTCATATACAGCGCAGCCTTAGGCAGATATGCTCTTTGCATACGCTTTATATCCTGCTTTATATGCGGTATAGGAGCAGGACTTGTTATAAGGATATTTTACAAAGATAAGCATTTCTTTGACTTTACGGGCTTTTCAGAAGGCGCAAGCAGAGATATTCACCCAAATATGCTTATAAGACTTATAAAAAATATAGGCAGGAACATAAAAGCTACGGGACCCTATTTCCTCATAGGAATACTGCTTTCCGCATTATTCCAGAGATATGTTCCACAAGAAGCTTTTGCAAAGCTTTTCGGCAGCAATGAAGGCTTCGGCTTGCTTATGGCTGCAACAATAGGCGTTCCTCTCTATGCCTGCGGCGGAGGAACCATACCCCTGCTTCAGCAATGGCTTGCAGACGGTATGAGTATGGGCTCCGCCACAGCATTTATGATAACGGGACCCTCCACTAAAATAACAAATCTGGGTGCGCTTAAAATAGTACTTGGTATAAAGAATTTTATGCTGTATCTATTGTTTGTAATGATATTTGCTTTAATTAGCGGAGCTTTGGTAAATATATTGTAAAAGAAAAAAAGTAATGCCCCAATGTGTCGAAGCATATTACGTCGGCAATTAATTATGCCCCTCCTGCTGTCAGTCATTTTAAAGACTGATGGTATGAATATCGGAAACAGTAAACGCTTTGTCTTTCGTTTGCCCCTATTGTACAGGCAAAGCCTTTACTTGTTTCCGCTTTTTATTTATATAGTAAAGAAGTAAGTACATAGATCATACTTATGTTGAAAAATGAATATGGCTTTGCTATAATATATAAATAAAGACAAATCAAAATTTGACTGAAAGGATCAATGTTACAATGAAAAAGGCATTTTCATTAATTGTAATCTTTGTTTTGATTTTTTTATTGTGCGCATGTTCTCAACAGGACTTAGAAAACATGGCTTCCGAAACCGGCGATGAATACGCTGCAATAGTATGGGGAGATAAAACTTATGTGCCATACGGCGCTTTAGCCGATCATGATAAGCTTGGAAAGCAAATCGGAATCGTTGACGGCGATAAGGACAATAGAGTTTATGAATATAAAGGCTATTCAGTAGATGAATGGATCATAAATGCGTTTGATCACGATGGCGCTATGCTGTTAAGGGAGATAAATGTAACCGACATTCCCGATGGATTGCATTCAGAATACGAATGGAATCAATAGCTATCGTTCTATCGCTGATTTATATCAAATAAAACGAACATTATATATCCCAATGGCATAGGCTGTTGGGGTATTTTTAGTTGAATAATAAAGGATATTTTGCTATAATAGAAATGAAACATAGATAAATTGTGATTGTGAGATGAAAGTGTAATGAGAAAAGTAATTGGTGTTATGCCGCTTTATGACGATGAAAAGGAAAGCTACTGGATGCTGCCGGGATATATGAAAATGATAGAGGCAGAAAATGCGATACCCTTGATGCTTCCCCTAACATCTAAAGCGGAGGAGTTAGAGTATTTTCTTGAGATATGCGGTGGTTTTCTGCTGACCGGCGGACATGATGTGTCTCCGTCCGTATACCATGCCGAAAGTAAAACATGGTGCGGTTCATGTTGCCAATTACGAGATGAAATGGAACAATATATTTTAATGAATGCTGTAGAGAAGGATAAATCTGTTTTGGGTATCTGTAGGGGCATTCAGTTTATGAATTCCTGCTATGGTGGAACCTTGTACCAGGATCTGGAAATAGAGCATAACAGTTTTATCGATCATCATATGAAACCGCCGTATGACAGAGTGGCACATCAAGTCACGATACAAAAGGACACACCACTTTATAATATTTTGGGCAAGGAACAAATAGGAGTAAACAGTTATCACCACCAGGCAATCAAAAAGCTGTCGCCCTCTTTTCAAATGATGGCATTTTCCGAAGATGGCTTGATTGAAAGTATATATATGCCGTTTCATAAGTTTATAGTGGGCGTTCAATGGCATCCTGAATTTTCCTATGATGTTGATGAAAACAGCAGAAAGCTAATAAATGCTTTCGTATTTTCGGTTTAAAAATTTCGGCGTATCATTAATTTATCTCAAACAGATTTTCCCGTGACATGGTCACGGGAAAATCCTATATAAATGATGTCTGAAACCGCTGCTATGCAGGTTTCTATTTAAGGCTTTTCGGAACAGGCATTATTGATGCCAAGAATGCGGCAGCGAGTATATAAAGAAGATTGCTCACAGGGAAACATATC
>CANQBT010000163.1 GCA_947589405.1 uncultured Clostridia bacterium
TTAAAGTCTGCGACGCTTTTTTGAAAGCTGTTCGCTATTTCAATTTGTATTTGCTGTCGGAATATTATTTTTTCAACAGTCTGTAAGGGGCTGTTAACAGCCCCTTTTTTACTTGAAAATTATTTGATAGGGTTTTGGATCATACGTATACGTAAGCCGTCCCTTAGCCCTTTAGGGCGTAAGGGAAGGTGTCCGCCCAACCACTTCTTACCTATAATGTTACATTAGAATTGGGCGGACGGAAGGGTTAATTTACCCCCTCCATTCCCAAAAAACTCAAAAGGAAAAAACTATGGCAAAATGGCTTATAAAAAAATGCTCTGCATCTCCCGAAAAGCTGACAGCCTTTTACGGCTGCGGCAAGCCCCTTGCCTATGCCCTATACCATAGGGGCGTAAGGAATAAGGCAAAGCTTAAGGAGTATACGGATACGGACAATTTCATATTTGAACCCTTTACGGATTTCAGCGATGGCATAAAGGCATTTGATGCGGTAAAGGCAGCTATAGCCGACAAAAAAAGCATATGCATATACGGTGATTACGATGTAGACGGAGTTATGAGCACGACTATTCTTTACAAGGGGCTTAAAGGACTTGGCGCTAAGGTCTCCTTCCATATACCTCACAGAGTAGAGGAGGGCTACGGCTTGGGAGAAAACGCCGTAAAGACCCTTCATGAAGAGGGAGTAGGGCTTATAATCGCCTGTGACAACGGCATATCTGCCGTTAAGGCGGCAAGGCTTTCCGAAGAGCTGGGCATGGAGCTTATAATACTGGATCACCACGAGCCTGCCTTTGAGGAAAAGGAAGGCGTAAGAAGCTCTATAATACCCACCGCCCTTGCCGTTATAGATGCCAAGATAGAAAACAGCGGCTATAAATTCAAGGATATGTGCGCAGGCGCTTTGTGCTACCGCTTTGTGAAGGCGCTTTATGAATATATGGGCAAAAAGCTTAAAAACGAAGATGAGCTTCTCATATTTGCAGCTATGGCAACTATATGCGATGTTGTGGACCTTACAGGTGAGAACAGAGCCATTGCAAAAAAAGGGATAGACCTTATTAATAAGAAGGTTTCCAATATAGGACTCAAGAAGCTTATAGAGCTGAGAGAACTTAAGGCTATTTCCGTATACCATATGGGCTTTATATTAGGACCGTGTATCAATGCGGAGGGCCGTCTTGACAGAGCGGAAAGGGCAGTAAGGCTTTTTACCACAGAGGATAAAAATGAAGTGGAAGCTCTTGCTTCGGAGCTTGTAGGCTATAATGAGGAAAGAAAGGCAATGACCGAAAAGGGAGCCGAAGAAGTGATCTCAATTATTGAAGGCTCTTCTTTAAGAGATGACAGAGTAATAGTCGCATATAGTGAAAACATACATGAAAGCATTGCAGGGATCATAGCAGGAAGGGTAAAGGACAGGTATTACAGACCTGTTATAGTCCTTACAAAAACAGAAAAGGCAGTTAAAGGCTCGGGCCGTTCCATAGAGAACTACAATATGTTTGAAGAGCTTTACAGGGTAAAGGAGCTTATGCTTAAATTCGGCGGTCATACTATGGCGGCAGGACTGAGCATAGAGGAGAAAAACATAGATGCTTTCAGAAAAGCCCTTAATGATAACTGCACTCTTGAGGAAAAGGATATGCTCCCGATCATACGCCTTGACGCACAGCTTTATTTAGACGACATTACGGAAAGGTCAGTTGATGAGCTGAATATACTTTCTCCCTGCGGAAAGGGAAATGAAAGACCTGTTTACGGCAGTAAGGATATGACATTTTTGTTTGTCAGATTCGTTGGGAAAGAGAAAAACATCGTAAGCTTTACAGTGGAAGACAGCGCAGGCAGACGCATAAGGGCTGTGGATTTTGACAACGGCAGCCTGTGGAAAAGCAAGCTTGAAGAAATGGGCTTTAGCGCTGAAAACTCTACAAAGGCAAGACTTAAAGGCGATGTTGCCTATACTCTTGATATTAATGAATTTAATGGCGCACGAAATCCTCAGATAATAATTAAAGATGTAAGATTTATGTAGGAGCAGCACTTTTTGTGCTGTTTCTTTTTTATGTAAAATATGAAATAATCGGAAAAGTCCTTTTCGGATAATGCCGATCAATTTGAACATAAGGAGGAAAGAAAATGAAGTTAAAAAGGATCACAGGTGTGCTTTTATCTGTCGTTATGGTGTTATCGGGAGTAAGCATTTTGTATGCGGATAATAATGAGTCCGATAATCAGCTGACTGAGGATAATGCTTATTCCGACACATTAACGGAAACAGATGTTGATACTGTCATCGAAGCCGATGAGATCATTCCCGAAACAATTCCCGATACAGAGGCGGCCAATGAAGTCAATTACCCGTTGCCCAGCGGCGATATTCATTTTGACACATCAACGGGAACAATAACAGGTATTGATAGGACTGTTACCGAAACAAATATAGTTATTCCCGACACGATCTTGAGCACAAAGGTAAAGGCTATAGGCGCTAGCGCATTTTCAGGGTGAAGTCTTTTGAAAGCATAAAAATACCCGATGGTGTAACGAGCATTGATAATAAGGTATTTTCAAATTGTGACAAGTCTGTGCTTAAGCTTCATGTTGTAAAGGATTCCTATGCGGATATGTGGGCTAAGGTTAACGGATATACTGTAGTCTACGGTAATGTGCCTTCGCCGCCGTCATTTGCCGTAAAGGGAATATTCGGCGGAAGGAATGTTACATTTAATTGCGTCACAAAAGAGGCTACCATATATTATACAACGGCTAACCGTTCAAATTTGAATCTCAACGATCCACACGTAAAGCCCGGTGAAACAGTTACATTTAACGCTTACTACGGTACAGTTTATGCAAGAGCCTATTACAACGGTAAATGGAGCAATCCTGCAAGGCTTATACTCCGAATACCAAAGGTAAACGACCCAACCATAACAAAGCTTTCAAACGGCAAGGTGAAGATAAAGACTACAACACCAAGCTGTATCGTATACTACACAACAGACGGCACAACGCCTTCTGCAAGCAACTATTCAGGAAAGTTCTGGACAAGTCACGATGTTAAGATACCTGCCGGAAAAACCGT
>CANQBT010000164.1 GCA_947589405.1 uncultured Clostridia bacterium
TATTTTCGCTTACCTTCATTGTCCTTTGAGCGCTTCCCTTACAGCCTGTGTTTATATCGTTTTTATTCTTTCTGACAGCCTCCTCATCATATGGCAGCGCTTCCCTTTCCACAAATGATATGGCGTCTGTAGGACACACAGGCAGGCAGCTGCCAAGTCCATCGCAATAATCATCTCTTATCAATCTGGCTTTTCCCTCTATTATGACTATAGCACCTTCATGGCAGGCGTTTGCACATAGCCCGCAGCCATTGCATTTTTCTTCATAGATATGTATTATTTTTCTTATCATGCCTTTCCCTCCATGTTTTTAAGTTTAACACTTATTTATACATTTGTCCAGTCATAGGACTTGATTATTGCATATATAATCAACTTTATTGTGTGATGTTGTTTATTGCTCTTAGCTTTGTGTTGGTAAATTGGATTTTTTTATGTGAATATCGACATTATTACTTTAGAACGCCCTTCCGCTATACTGCGCATGGTCCCTTTTATTTTGTTCATTTGCTTGTAATTTCAATGCAGATAGAAATATATAAATTAATTATGAAAGTGTTGGTTGGCTTACAGTATAATTATTGCAATACAGGTGTTGTTTTGATATAATCAAATTATGATCACTATGAAAAGCATAAGTACAAAAAAGTTGTAGTGTGAGATGTTTATTTTTTGTGAATGGTCGGTGATTTTTATGCAGAAATATTACAAAAGAACATTCAAGCTGATAATAGCTGCGGTCGATATTCTGATTTTTCTTGCGGTTGTTTATCTCTTCTGCGGAAGTCATGACTATTCCGTTGGGCAAAAGGAAAACTGTCATAAAATAGGCGTCAGCTATATGACTATGAATAATGAATTTTATACCATACTGAATGAAGAGATCGCAGCAAGGGTGGAATCCGAAGGAGATATATTCATACTCTATGATCCTGCTCTTGATGAGAAAAAGCAGCTTGAACAGATAAATTCAATGCTGGACGAGGGCATTGATGCACTTGTTGTTACTCCAGTAAGCTGGAAAACTCTTACTCCCGCTCTTGAAAGAGCAAAGGCTGACGGTGTAAAAATAATAGTCGTGGATTCCGAAGTATATGATGACGATCTTGCGGACTGCACCATAAAGTCGGATAATTATGCTGCCGGAGAGATAATAGGAAAATATGTGGTAAGTAAAGGTGAGAAAAAGCGTTTTGTACTTCTTACACACAATATAGCCAAATCGGGCATAGACAGGATACAAGGTTTTAAGGACGCTGTAGCAGGTAATAAAAATATAGAGATAGCAGCTGAGCTTGACTGCGAAGGTCAGCTTGAGTTGGCAGAGCCTGTTATGAATGAATTTATAAAAACAGGTAAGAAGTTCGATGCTGTATTTGCCTTGAACGATCTGGCGGCAGTAGGCGCAGTAGCAGCTCTTGAGGAAAACGGAATACTTAAAGATACCGATGTATACGGTGTTGACGGCGCACCCGATGCAAAAGGTCTTATTAATGAAAATATAATGAAGGGAACGGCAGCCCAGTTCCCTACCGAAATAGGTAAAAGGGCGGGAGATGTCATATATCGGCTTTTGGAGGGCAATGAATGTGAAAGCCTTATACTTGTTCCCGTAGAACTTATAACCAACGAAAATATAGATAAGTATGGTGTTGAAAGATGGCAGTAGAAAATAAAAAAGTCATAACCGAAAAAAGTCTGCCCGAATTTGCTATGATACTTATGAAAAACATGAGCTTCATGGTCGTTCTTTTTGTTGCCTTTTTAATGTGTATGAGTACATACGGCATAATAGGAGAAGGCAGCGCAAAGGATTTCCTTTCTCAGCTTCCACATATTCAAGGGGCATCATGGAAAACACCTGTTTTGGCGTTTCTGGGGTTGTGTACTCTTATGCTTATGATAAATATTGAAAAGAGAGATACAAGATCGGTGGTATGCTGCTGTATAGCAGAGCTGCTGCTGGCAGGCTGGCTCACATATATTGTGAATTTCAGCTATACGGGACTTATACTCCTTATTTTTGCCGACTATATGAGATATATAAGGACTACAAAATATACATATTTTATGCTTGCGACTGCTTTTATTATTTATATAATAGCAAATTCGGACATACTTGACAGCTTACTGGGACTTGTGCCCCTTTCCACATATATTTCTTACTACAATACATATGTAAGATGGCTTATATCGGGAGTTATAAGTCTGTGCGCAAGCCTTAATTCCCTGATTTTCATAGTGTATATGATATTTATAATACACCGTCAGACCGTTGAAAACAGGAATATGCAGAATATGAACAAACAGCTCAACGATCTGAACAAGCAGCTTAAAGCCGCTAATATACAGCTTGAGGAAAATGCAGAGAAAATCGCAAATATGACAAAGGTAGAGGAAAGGAATCGTCTTGCAAGAGAGATACATGATACTCTTGGTCATGTTCTGACAGGGGTAGTTACAGGTATAGACGCCTGCAACCAGCTTATAACGGTAGCTCCGGAGGTTGCACAAAAGCAGCTTGAGAATATAGCAAACGCCGCAAGACAGGGTATGACCGATGTAAGGCGTTCGGTAAAGGCTCTTCGTCCCGATGTATTGGAAACATTGCCTTTTGCCGAAGCTCTTGAAAAGATGATATCCGAGATGGTGCTTTCCACAAGAGTCCATATCAACTATGAAAACTCCGCCGACATCGGAAATCTCAGCGATGATGAGGAGGACGTAATATACAGGATAATACAGGAAAGCATCACAAATTCTATGCGGCACGGAAGAGCGACTGAAATAAATATTTCAATAGCCAACGAAAACGGAAAAATTATAATAGTCATATGAAGGAAAGATTGGATATGCTTGGCGGCAGTCTCAGCGTTGACGGAAGTCAAGGCTTCAGGGTAAAGGCATTACTGCCTGTAAGGCTTAAATAAAGGAGAAAGGGTTTATGATAAAGATAACTATAGCAGACGACCAGGAGCTTATGCGGCAAAGTCTTGAAATATTAATAAGCTCTGTAGAGGATTTTGAGGTAACGGATAGCGTTGCCACAGGCAGGGACGTAATACG
>CANQBT010000165.1 GCA_947589405.1 uncultured Clostridia bacterium
TATACGGGACTTTTCGACCTTATAAGAGATGTGTTTGCACAGCTGCCGGAAGCTAAGGTAAGAGGCTTCCAGAAGGGACGTTTCAGCTTTAATGTAAAGGGCGGACGCTGCGAGGCATGCAGCGGCGACGGTATACTGAAAATAGAGATGCACTTTTTACCCGATGTATATGTACCCTGTGAGGTATGCGGAGGAAAGAGATACAACAGAGAAACTTTGGAGGTAAAATACAAGGGTAAAAGCATTGCCGACGTACTGGATATGACAATAGATGAAGCCTGCTCATTCTTTGAAAATCAGCCCAGACTCATGCAGAAGCTCAACACTATGAGAGATGTGGGCTTGGGCTATGTAAAGCTTGGACAAAGCTCTACCACACTCAGCGGAGGAGAAGCCCAAAGGGTAAAGCTTGCAACAGAGCTGAGCAAAAGGAGTACAGGCAGGACCCTTTATGTACTTGACGAGCCTACAACGGGATTACATTCCTATGATGTAAGGCGGCTCATAGATATACTTCAGCAGCTTACAGACGGCGGCAATACAGTAGTTGTAATAGAGCATAACCTAGACGTTATAAAGTGTGCGGATCATATTATAGATCTGGGACCCGAAGGCGGCGACGGCGGCGGTACGATTGTTGCGGAAGGTACGCCTGAACAGGTCGCAAAGGTAAAAGGCTCATACACAGGTCAATACCTTAATAAAATACTGAATTGATATTTACTTACGGTAAAGGTGGTCGTATGGAGTATAATATCTATAGGCTTAAAAAGTATTTTTTATATTTTCTGACCTATTCTGTTATAGGCTGGATATATGAAGTGTTTCTGGAAGTGGTCGTATACAGATGGGGATATTCGGACAGAGGAGTGCTTTTCGGTCCCTACTGTCCTGTATATGGCATAGGCGCACTTATTTTTATATTTCTGGTATATCCTGTCATAAAGAATAAGGATATTAAGCGGAAAATCATGTATTTGCCTGTTGTTTTCCTGCTTTGCCTTATAAGCGCTACCGTTACGGAGCTTATAGCTTCTTATGTATGCGAGTTTATGACAGGTACATGGCAATGGAAAACATATGCCGATTACAAATATAACTTTCAGGCACGCATAGCCCTATCGCCATCAATAAGATTCGGTATAGGCGGCGTTGTATTTCTCTATGCAATACAGCCCTTGCTTGAAAAAATAACCGACATGATGAACAAAAGGACCCTTGACATATTGTTTTATATAACGGCTGTTGTATTTACAGTCGATATGGTTTGTTTTATTGCGGGGAGTGTGCTATGACTCCCCTTTTTCCTTTTGTTCTCTGCTTCTTTTTGTAATAAGACCGCCTATTTTACCGCTTTCCTTTGATGTAAGGGATTTCCAGCCGTATTTTTTTACCTTATCCAGCAAGCCCAGCTCCTCTGCGATTTCGTATTTAAGCTTATCAAGCTCTTTTTTATTCATCAATATCACCTCTTTACTTAGTCTGTTAAATTAAAGGGATTTTTATTCAATGGGTTTTGCTCAATAAGTCTTGACAAAATTTTTTATTATTGTTATATTATAGATAGGTTCTGTACGACTGACGGATAAGTGGATGACCACAGGGGAGTACAGATATGTAACACAGCCGACCGTCTGGGCATAGAGCTTAGATCGGTATGGCTTTTTTTATTTATTACACAATATGGAGGTTATTATGAGAGCATTGATAAGCGTATCAGACAAAACAGGCATTGTTGAATTTGCAAAGCAGCTTAATGAGCTTGGTATCGAGATCGTATCTACAGGCGGTACATACAACAAGCTTAAGGAAGCAGGTCTCCCTGTAATAGGGATCTTAGAGGTAACAGGCTTTCCCGAATGTCTTGACGGCAGAGTCAAGACGCTTCACCCCAACATTCATGCAGGCCTTCTTGCCATGAGAAGCAATGAAGAGCATATGAAGCAAATAAAGGAATTAAATGTAGACCTTATCGACATGGTAGTTGTAAATCTCTATCCCTTCAAGCAGACTATTACGAAGCCGGGAGTAACTCTTGCCGACGCTATTGAAAACATAGATATAGGCGGACCTACCATGCTCAGAGCCGCAGCTAAAAATTATCAGGACGTTTCGGTTATAATAGATCCTGCCGACTATGAACAGGTGATTTCGGAAATAAAGACCAATGGCCATGTTTCCAAAGAAACAAATTTCTATCTTGCGGCTAAGGTGTTCAATCATACTGCATACTATGATTCTATGATAGCTGCTTATCTTAAGGACAAAGCCGGCTTGCCCAAGTATCCCGACACGCTTTCAATGACATTTGAAAAGGTACAGGATATGAGATATGGTGAGAATCCTCATCAGGCAGCGGCGTTCTATAAGGAGGTAGGCGCCAATATCGGTATGCTTACAGGTATAGAGCAGCTTCATGGCAAGGAGCTTTCATTTAACAATATAAACGATACTCATGGCGCTTTAGAGCTTTTAAAGGAATATGAAGAGCCTACGGTAGTTGCCTGCAAGCACTCAAATCCATGCGGCGTTGCCAGCGGAAAGGATATATATGAGGCTTATACAAAGGCATACAATACCGATCCTGTTTCCATATTCGGCGGTATAATATGCGCCAACAGAAAAATAGACAAGGCTACGGCAGAAGAGATCTCAAAGATATTCCTTGAAATAGTACTTGCTCCTGACTTTGACGAAGATGCGTTGGAGGTACTTACAAGAAAGAAGAATATAAGACTTCTTAAGCTTGAGGGTATTGAAAACAAGCAGCCCGAAACTGCCTTTGACGTAAAGAAGGTAAGCGGCGGCATTCTTGTGCAGGATATA
>CANQBT010000166.1 GCA_947589405.1 uncultured Clostridia bacterium
GGAGATATAAGCGAATACTCCCTTACCGATATAAGTATATTTACAGACTGCGATATTGTTTTTATATGCACGTCTGTGGACAAAATACCATACTATGCCGAAAGGCTCATTCCCGTTATTAAAAAGGATTGTATAATAACAGATGTAGGCAGTACAAAAGAGACGATATATAATGATATGCTCAGGTTTGAAAATATAAATTTCATAGGCGGTCACCCTATGGCAGGCAGCGAAAAAACAGGCTACAGCGCTTCGAAGGCTCATCTTTTTGAAAATGCCTATTATATTCTCACTCCAAACAAGAACATTACCGATGAAATGTTAAGCTTTATGATAGATATTGTAAAGGTGCTTGGAGCGATCCCTCTTGTGCTGGATCCGTCATATCACGACTATACCGTTGCAGCCATAAGTCATGTACCTCATATTATGGCGGCGGCTCTTGTAAATACGGTAAAGGATCTGGACGATGACAACAGATATATGCATTCCCTTGCGGCAGGAGGATTTAAGGATATTACAAGAATAGCAAGCTCATCTCCTGAGGTGTGGGCGAGCATATGCGATGACAACAGGGATAAGATCCTTAAGGTACTTTCAAAACTTAAAAAAAATATAGAAAGTGCCGAAGAAATGATCTCAAAGGACAAAAGTCTTTATGATTTCTTTGACAGCGCAAGAGAATACAGAAACACATTCAATTCCAGAAAATCCGCTCTTACTCAGTATGAAATTGGTGTGGATATTACGGACAAGCCCGGAGCTATTGCGGTCATAGCAGTTATACTCAGCCATAACAATATCAATATAAAGAATATAGGTATCGTAAACAGCAGAGATTACAGCGAGGGCGCATTGCAGATAATATTCAACGAAAAAGAGGATATGGAAAAAGCAATTTACATTTTAAAATCAATGAACTATGTGGTTTTCAATAAATAAGGAGAGTAAAATGGATAAGATAATAAGCGCCAAAACATCTTTAAAGGGAAGGATAAGAATACCGGGAGATAAGTCAATATCCCACAGAGCCGTTATGTTTGGCTCTATAGCAAAGGGAGATACAAATATAACAGGCTTTCTTACAGGCGATGACTGTATGTCTACAATAGCCTGCTTTAAAAAGCTTGGAATAGATATTGATGTAAACGGCGATAATGTAACCGTTCACGGAAAGGGACTCAAAGGTCTTTCAGCGCCAAGTGAAATTCTTGATGTAGGCAACAGCGGCACTACAATAAGACTTATTTCGGGCATACTTGCATCTCAGGATTTCGACTGTGTGTTAAACGGCGATTCTTCTATACAGAAAAGACCTATGAAAAGAATTATAGACCCTCTTTCACAAATGGGCGCAGATATAGAAAGCACAAATGATGGATATGCTCCTCTCAGAATACATGGCAGAAGGCTTAAGGCAATAGAATATACAATGCCTGTGGCAAGCGCTCAGGTCAAGTCGTCAATATTGCTGGCAAGTCTTTTTGCAGAGGGAACAACTGTCATAAATGAGCCTGTGGCTTCAAGAAATCATACCGAAATAATGCTCAACTATTTTGGTGCCGATATTAAAAATAAAAACGGAGTTATAACAAGTACCCCTGTAAAAGAGCTTTACGGCAAGGATATAGATGTGCCTGGAGATATTTCTTCAGCAGCCTTTTTCATGGCGGCAGGGCTTATAGTCCCTGATTCACATATAATAATAGAAAATGTAGGTATAAATCCTACGAGAACAGGCATTATCGATGCCTTTAAGGCAATGGGCGGATATGTCAATATCATAAACGAAAGAAGCTCAGGCGGAGAGCCTGTGGCAGATATAGAGGTAAAGACATCAAAGCTAAAGGCAACTGTGCTGGAAGGAAACATCATACCAAGAATGATAGATGAAATACCTGTGTTTGCCGTTGCGGCGCTTTGTGCAGAAGGTACTACTGTAGTAAAAAATGCAGAAGAATTAAAGGTAAAGGAATCCAACAGGATCGCAACAATGAGCGAGGAACTGGGAAAGCTTGGAATAGTTATAGAAGAAACAGATGACGGTATGATAATAAAGGGAGAGCAGAAGGTAAAGGCGGGTACCGTATATTCACACATGGATCACAGAGTTGCAATGAGCTGTGCCGTTGCAGCGCTTATAGGTGACGGCGATACTACGATAACAAATGCCGACTGTGTGGGAATATCTTTCCCTGATTTTTATGAAAAACTTGAAAGCCTGTAATGAAAATGTCGCATTAAGATCTGTGATAAAAACAGATCTTAATGCGACATTTTTTTTATTGGGAATTTTTGTTTGGTACAATATCGCCCCCTCAGTCAGCCCATGCAAATCCGTTCATAACTTGCAATTCTTGGTTGGGTTGACAGCTCCATTGCAGCGGAAGAAGTTATCCGCCCGACAGCTACATTGAATATTGCACCCTTCCGTCAGCTTACGCTGACACCTTCCCTCAGAGAGGGACGGCTAATGGTGGAGCTGTCGGCTTTGCCGTAGGCAAAGTGCTGAACCTTACCAAGTGGAGCCTAGATTGATGTTCCCCATAGTTTTTTAGTTAGTTATAAATGCTGGCTTTTCAACATTATAAAAGCATTTGAGGTGCGTTATCTTAAGGCATTCCTTCCTCACACCTCTAGCCTCCCCTAGCCCGTAGGGCGTCGGAGGCCGGTCGTAAAGCTTACGCTTTACTGCTCGTCCAAGCAGCCAGGGGGAGGGGGACATTG
>CANQBT010000167.1 GCA_947589405.1 uncultured Clostridia bacterium
AAGCAACTGCATTAACGCCAGAACACAGCTGGAGCATTGGATGGACATGAGCACCGTTGCCACAACAAAGGCCGATGTAGATAAGGTAAACGAAAATACACATTTGTATGTTCCTAAGTACTGTGATAATTTAAATAAACTTCAGGACTATATGGACGGTTTATTTGAGCGTTACAGAAGCGGTGAAAAGAGTGCCAACCGTGTAGTATTGCACGACAGATTCAATGCCATAGACTATATGGAAAAGCGAATGGATCTTGTAAGGGCAGAAAATGTAAAGGGTAAGAACTTTACCGGCGCTTTTGCCGTTGCCAATCAGGGTGAAGAGCTTAACGAAAATACAGAAAAGAAATTCAAGGATATACTCAATGCCATGCGGAACGGCACTATTGACGGTTATTGTGCAAAAGCCGATGCGGACACACAGCTTTTCATAAACAAAATAAAATATATACCCGATATACAGGATAAGCTTGCACGCCGTATAAAGTCCATAGAGGACGAAAACAATATGTCGGGCTTTGCCAAATTCCGCAGAAGCATATCAAATCTGTGGACTTCTGCCGAAGAAATTGAAGCGTCCAGGATAAAGAGTACCTCCGATTTCCTCAAGGAGTTACAGACTTCTGCCAACACAGCGGTAAATACTGCATATAATCGTGCAAAGCAGGAATTTGATAACGAGGATAAGATCCTGGATGATTTCTTAAATTACAATTCAGGTCTTATCGAAGCAAAAAATGATGAAATAAAGAAAACAAATGAAGAAATAAACAAGCTTAATTCTATGGATATTAAAAAAGCCGCTGAGGCTAAAGCTAAAGAGCATATGGAAGAAATCGAAGCTCAGGCAGACGAAGCCCTTAAGAAGAAAAAGGAAGGCAGCCATAAAAGACATCACCATCACAGCAAAACTGTCGAAAAGGCCGGTGAAGAAAAGAAAACTCAGCAAATCGGCGAGAAAGAGAAAAAGGCTCCCGAAAAGGCAGCAAATTCTATGTCCAAGCATTAATATAATTGAATTAAGTGCCTAAAATTAAAGGGCTGTCGCATTGTGACCTGTTATAAAAATGAGTCTTGATGCGACAGCTTTTTTGGGGTTAATGAATTTGCTTGTTTAGTATTTCAGAACGACCCTTCCACCATTGCAAACAATTGTTTGCAATGGTCCCCCTCCCCTCCGACGCCCTACGGGCTAGGGGAGGCTAGAGGTGAAAAGGTAGTGGCGACTGCTTAAGTATCATTTTTTAAAGTAAGCAATTCGGAAAACGCAAGCCTAAGGCGTCCCTTCAGAGAAGGGAAGCTGTCAGTCACGTCAAAAACTCTGAACTAAGATGTTTTTGAACGTGACTGACTGAAGGGTCGATATTATGTCAAACAAAACTTCACAGCGTTGCTCCTTTATTTTCACCTATACAAAATATTGTTGAATATACCTTCAAGATATTCCTGTTTTCCACTTTCCATACTTGGCTCGGGATTTTCAAGAGTATATTTTTCAAGACTTTCAAGTGTGGCTTTGCCCTCAACTATTTCCTTACCAATACCCTTTGTATAGCTTGAATATCTGTCCTTTACAAACTTATCTATCCTGCCGTCACGTATTATCTCATCAGCCTTTATAAGTCCAAGAGCGTATGTATCCATGCCAACTATATAAGCATAGGCAATATCGTCAAAGGTATATGAACCTCTTCTGACCTTAGCGTCAAAGTTAAGGCCGCCGTTTGTAAAGCCTCCTGCTCTCAGTACCTCAAGCATAGCAAGTGTAGCCGTAGGTACATCAGACGGGAACTGATCCGTATCCCAGCCTAAGTTCGGATCGCCCTGATTGGCGTCTACAGAACCGAATAAGCCGTTTACTCTTGCAGTTGCAAGCTCATGCTCAAAGGTATGACCTGCAAGTGTAGCATGGTTGGCTTCAATATTAAGTCTGAAATCCTTATCCAGACTGTATTTCCTCAGAAAACCTATAACAGTAGCAGCGTCAAAGTCATACTGGTGCTTTGTAGGCTCCTTTGGCTTAGGCTCTACATAAAAATCGCCCTTAAAGCCCTTTGCCCTTCCATACTTTACGGTCATCTGCATAAGCCTTGCCATATTGTCGAGCTCAAGAGCCATATCTGTATTCAAAAGAGTTTCATAGCCCTCTCTTCCGCCCCAGAAAACATAGCCTTGACCGCCTAATTCCATAGTTGCGTCAAGAGCATTCTTTATCTTTGCTGCGGAATATGCAAAGGTATCTGCATTGCAGGAGGTAGCTGCTCCATGCATGAAGCGTGGATTGCCGAAATTGTTGGCGGTTCCCCACAGAAGCTTTATGCCTGTTTCAGCCATTTTGCCCTTAATATATTCCACCATTTCAAAGAGGTTTTCCTTACTCTGAGCAAATGTCTTTCCTTCAGGAGCAATATCAACATCGTGAAAACAGAAAAACTCTATACCCAGCTTAGTCATAAGCTCAAAGCCTGCGTCTGCCTTTGCTCTTGCTATATCCATAGGGTCCGTAAGTCCGCCATAGCTTCTGTCCATAGTTTCAACGCCAAAGGGATCTGAACCGCCTGCGCAGAGAGTATGCCACCAGCTCATAGCAAAGCGGAGATGCTC
>CANQBT010000168.1 GCA_947589405.1 uncultured Clostridia bacterium
TTGCATGGCGAGCAGCATTACGCAGTAATGCGACCAGCGCTTTTTTTGAAAGCTGTTCACTACTTCAATTTTTATTTGCAGTCTGAATATTATTTTTTCGACAGTCTGAAGGGGATACCGTAAAGTATCCCCTTGATTTATTACTTCACCACTTATTAAGAAAAACAAAAATTTTCAAATATCTATTGCATACCACATATAAAATCTGTTAATATATATAATGATGATTTATGTTTATTAATGATATATAATACAGAGGTGTAACAAAATGGGTTTTTTAGAAAAAATATTCGGTAACTACAGCGATAAAGAAATAAAGAAAATAATGCCTGTAGTTAAGCAGATCAATTCACTTGAGCCGAAATTTGAAGCCTATACGGACGAACAGCTAAGAGCCATGACAGATGAGTTTAAGGACAGACTTTCCAAAGGCGAAACTCTTGACGACATTCTGCCCGAAGCCTTTGCAGTTGTGCGTGAAGCATCTAAGAGAGTGCTGGGGCTTCGTCATTTCGACGTACAGATGATAGGCGGTATAGTTCTGCATCAGGGACGTATTGCGGAAATGAAAACAGGCGAAGGCAAGACTCTTGTTTCCACGTGTCCTGCCTATCTTAACGCTCTTACAGGCAATGGCGTACACATTGTAACGGTAAATGAATACCTGGCTAAGAGAGATGCTGAGGAAATGGGAAAGATACATCAGTTTCTCGGTCTTACAGTAGGAGTTATATTCCACGATCAGGAAAAGCCCGAGCGCCAGGAGGCATATGGCTGTGACATTACCTATGCTACCAACAACGAGCTGGGCTTTGACTATCTGAGAGATAATATGGTCGTTTATGAAAAGGACCTTGTTCAGAGAGGACTTCCCTATGCCATAATAGACGAGGTGGACTCTATACTTATAGATGAAGCAAGAACTCCTCTTATCATTTCAGGACAGTCAGACAAGTCCACAAAGCTCTATGAGCTTGCAGATATGTTCGTAAAGGGTCTTACAAAGGGTCGTGTACTCAATGAGGACGAAGCCATGAACCCTCTTATGCGTGAAGAGCTTCAGGAGGAGGGCGACTTTGTAGTAGACGAAAAGGGAAAGACCTCCACACTTACACAGGAGGGCGTTGCAAAGGCTGAGAAATTCTTTAATGTAGAAAACCTTTCCGACCCTGACAATATGGCGCTTCAGCACCATATAAACAACGCTCTTAAGGCTAACTACAATATGTTCAAGGATAAGGACTATGTGACCGAAAACGACAAGGGCGAGCCTGAAATAGTAATAGTAGATACATTTACAGGACGTATGATGCCCGGACGAAGATATTCTGACGGTCTGCATCAGGCTATAGAAGCAAAGGAGCATCTGGAGGTAAAGAGGGAGAGCAAGACACTTGCCACCATAACCTTCCAGAATTTCTTTAATAAATATCAGAAAAAAGCAGGTATGACAGGTACCGCTCAGACAGAGGAGCAGGAATTCAGGGCAATATACGGAATGGACGTCGTATGTATTCCCACAAACGAGCCTGTTATACGTAAGGACTGGAACGATGTAGTCTACCAGACTGAAAAAGCTAAATTCAAGGCTGTTATAGACGATGTCGTAAAGTCCCATGAGAAGGGACAGCCTGTGCTTGTAGGTACGGTAAATATAGAGATCTCAGAAATGCTTGGCAATATGCTTAAGCGTCAGGGCATAAAGTGCGAGGTACTCAATGCCAAGAACCACAGGCGTGAAGCCGAGATAGTTGCCAAAGCAGGTGAAATGGGAGCTGTTACCATAGCTACAAATATGGCAGGTCGTGGTACTGATATAAAGCTTGGGGAAGGCGTTGTGGAAACAGGCGGACTTAAAATAATAGGTACCGAAAGACATGAATCCAGACGTATAGACAATCAGCTTAGAGGACGTTCGGGACGTCAGGGAGATCCGGGCGAGTCCAGATTCTACTTATCTCTTGAGGACGAGCTTCTTAGGCTTTTCGGTTCAGAAAAGACAGGCACCATGATAGCTAAGCTTGGACTTCCCGAAGATGAGCCCATCGAAGCCGGGCTTCTCTCCAAAACTATAGAAAACGCCCAGAAAAAGGTTGAGGGCAACAACTTCTCAGCCAGAAAAAGACTTCTGGACTATGACCAGGTAAATAACGAACAGAGAGAAATAATTTACGCCGAAAGACGTGAGGTGCTCTCAGGCAAGGATATAAAGGACAAGATACTGAATATGGCACATTCTGTCATACAGCGTCTTGTAGACACCTACTGTACGGACGAGCAGGATACTACCGTATGGGATATGGCAGGGCTTAATGAAAAGCTGAGAGAAATATTTGCCTTTACCGAGCTTTTTAAGCTTTCCCAAGACGATAAGAGCAATATCACAAAGGAAATGCTTGTTGAAAGAATATACGAAAAGGCTCTTGAAAAATATACTGCAAGAGAAGAAGAATTTGGCAGCGAAATGATGAGAGAGCTTGAGAGAGTTATTACTCTTAAGGTAGTAGACAGCAAGTGGATGGATCATATAGACGACATGGATCAGATGCGTCAGGGCATTATGCTCCGTTCCTATGCTCAGAGAGATCCTCTTA
>CANQBT010000169.1 GCA_947589405.1 uncultured Clostridia bacterium
GGATTTGAAGAAATCATTCTGTTTACAGCATTACAACCGCCGCCGCCTACGCCGATAACGACTATCTTAGCAACGTGGAGCTTTCGTTAGTTACATTCAAAATCATCAGATTACCTCCTATGTATTTATATTTCAGGAAATATTTATAATTTCACACAGTACACTATTATAGTAATAATACTCTTTTTTCTTTATTTTTTCAAGAGAAATTTTAATATTTTATGATAATTGTAATAATTATTTAAAAAAATCGGGTTTTCAGCTGTAAAAAGCCCTATTAATTTATGTATTTAAATGTGGGATAAGTGCCTGTAAGGTTAAGTATACCCGCATAATCCGTATCCAACTGCTTGAGTACCTCATTGAGCATGGACAGCTTCCTGTTGGCATTGTCAAAGGAACCGAATTCCACATCCATTTTCCCTATATAAAAGTGAATATCACTTTCATCGCTTATATTTACTCTTATTACATCTGCCAGAAGCTCATGCTTTTCAAACAGCTTGGACATTTCCACCATTGTATCAAATGTAGAGGGATTGTCTACCTTAAGGATCTGTCCTACAGTAAAATCATTGAATTTAAGACCCTCCACAACAGGCAGCTGTCTTTTTATAGTCTTTTGTACATCGAGCACAAGACCGTCGCCGTCTATGTAAAGATAGCTTCCCGAATAGGGAATATAGCCTCTTAGCTTGTATTCCTCCAGATCCACGACGACTGTAGACGGAAGTATTCTGTTTATACTGACGCTTTTGACATAGTGGCTGTTCAGTATATTCTTTTTAGACTTTATTTTGTTGAGAAGAAATATATTATCTCCTCTTTTAGACGTAAGCATACCTTCTACCTGCTCTGCCGTAAGGTTGTCTATACCGTTTACCTTTATATCCTTTATATCAAATATCGGCAGAAGAAAAAGAGTTATAAATACCGCCAGTGTAAAAACCAGAACAAATGCCGCAAGTAATTTTCCTGAGCTGTTTCTTCTGTTCATTATTCCGCCTCCTGTCTGCATACTTACCTGTTTATATAATAAATGCAGTTTCGATAAATGTCAATATTATTTATTTTTCACGGTTAATTTTTTCTCTTATTTATATTTTTTGCCGTAAGCTCTGCATTTAATACCCAAGTACCTTCGACTTTTATTTTACTGTAATTTACATTTTTATAAAATCGTGCTAAAATAAAAAAAGGAGATGATATTATGGAAAATTACAAGAGGCGTGTGCAATACTACGAAACAGATAAAATGGCAATAGTATATCATGCCAACTATATAAAGTGGTATGAAGAAGCACGGGTATACATTATGGAAAGCATGGGCTACAGCTATAAGGAAATGGAGGATATGGGCATAATGATGCCTGTGCTCTCCGTTACGGCTCAGTACAAAAAAGGCGCTCAATATGGGGATTTCGTAGACATAGCGGTAAACATCACCAAGTTCAACGGCATAAAGATGTGCTTTGCCTATACCATGACCGACGCCGACACAGGCGAACTGAGAATGACCGGCACAAGCGAACATTGCTTTGTGGACAATACATTCAAGCCTATAAATATAAAGAAAAAATTTCCTGAATTCTACAATGACATGATGGAATATATGGCAAAACAGGATCATAGTCCAAAATAAATGATATTAAACAGACATTTTGCCTATACGGATAAAGGAGATGATCTTTACATGAATATAAAATGGAATGCAAAAGACTACAGAAATAATTTTTCATTCGTACCGCAATACGGCAAAGCCGTGACAGAGCTTATCACCGCAGAAAAGGGAAGCACCGTGATCGATCTGGGCTGCGGAAACGGAAGCCTGAGCCATACACTTAAGGACATGGGCTTTAATGTCATCGGTATAGACGAGTCAGAGGAAATGATAGCCCTTGCCAAAGAAAATAACAGGGATATAGAATTTTACACAGGGAATGCCCTTGATTTCCATGTTGATAAAAAAGCAGACGTTATATTTTCAAATGCGGTATTTCATTGGATAGACAAGGATAAGCAGGATATACTTACAGACAACATTTCAAAGCAGCTTAAAAAGGGCGGAGAGCTTGTATGCGAATTCGGAGGATACGGCTGTGCGGAAGCTGTACACAGCACTCTTGAAAAAACATTTTACGAAAAGGGTATCGTATATCCCAGAACATTCTATTTCCCGACTATAGGCGAATATACGCCTCTGCTTGAAAAACACGGACTTATGACAGAGTATGCCACATTGTTTGACAGACCCACACCTCAGCAAACAGAAAACGGTCTTACGGATTGGATAAATATGTTTGTAAAAACTCCCTTTGAGGGAATGGATGAAAATATGCGCAATGATATAATAAATGAAGCCAATGATATGCTTTATCCCATTTTGTTTCAAAACGGAAGGTGGTTTATCGACTATGTGCGTATACGCATAAGAGCAAGAAAGATATGAAGTCATATAGACAATGCAAAGGAAGGGAGCAATAACTTAGCCAATGGGTAGGTACGACCCTTCCGTCAGCCTAACGGCTGCCACCTCCCCTCCGACGCCCTACGGGCTAGGGGAGGCTAAATATAAGATGTCAGTC
>CANQBT010000170.1 GCA_947589405.1 uncultured Clostridia bacterium
TCAGAAGCTTACAAATATATGCGCCGCTAACGGCTATGGCATTGGCAATGTCATATCAGTCAGCGCAGAATATACTCCCGAAGGTCTTGTTTCAGCCCTTACCTTTAAAGGCTCAAAGGGAAATAAGACCGTTATAAAGGACGCAATACGTTCTGCTTTCCACCCTTCCGGCGAAGGCAGCCTCTTGTCCCGCAATTTTAAGGTAATAGGCGGTGTGCAGACAGAAGGTGACAAGGTATATGTAATAGGCACAGAAGGGCAGAATACAAAAGATTATACCGCTATTTCAGCTACAAACGGCGATGGAAAGCAAGGGAAAATAGGCAATAAGTTTGTTATTATGGATAATAATTCCTCAGAAACTATTGTTGCTGCCGCTACAGTAACAGGCACTCCCGGAACAATTACCTTACAGGGAAAAGGCAACGGACATTGTACAGGAATGAGCCAGTATGGCGCAAAGGCTATGGCAGAAGAAGGCTATGGCTATGAGGATATTCTTAAATTTTATTACAAAGATGTTGAAATAAAATAATGAGGTCGTTATGTTAAAAAGTGATTTTTATTTTGAACTGCCTGAAGAGCTTATAGCTCAGACTCCCTTAAAGGACAGATCTGCGTCTAGGCTTATGGTGCTGGATAAGAAAACAGGACAGATAGAACATAAGATTTTCAGAGATATAACAGATATGCTGGATAAAGGAGATTGTCTTGTCATTAACGAAACAAAGGTGATACCTGCAAGACTTATAGGCGCAAGAAAGGACACAGGCACAAGAGTTGAGGTGCTTTTGTTAAAAAGAAACGAAAACGACACTTGGGAAACTCTTGTATATCCGGGCAAAAAGGCAAGGATCGGACACACCATAGTATTCGGCGATGGACTTCTGGAATGTACTGTTAAGGATATTGCAGAGGAGGGAAACAGAATAGTTAAATTCAGCTATGACGGTATATTTGAAGAGATACTGGATAAGCTTGGAGAAATGCCTTTACCTCCGTATATCAAAGAAAAGCTTGAGGATAAGAACAGGTATCAGACAGTTTATGCAAAAAACGAAGGCTCTGCTGCCGCTCCAACGGCAGGGCTTCATTTTACACCTGAGCTTCTTAAGAAAATAGAAGAAAAGGGCGTAAATATTGCAAGGCTTACCCTCCATGTGGGACTTGGTACATTCAGACCCGTAAAGGCAGATGACATTCTTGACCACAAAATGCATTCGGAATTTTATATGATAGATGAGAAAAATGCAGAGCTTATAAACAACACAAGAAAAAACGGCGGTAAAATTATAACCGTAGGTACCACAAGCACTAGAACTCTTGAATCCATAGCCGATGAAAAGGGCTTTGTAAAAGCGTGCAGCGGTTGGACCGATATATTTATATATCCCGGCTATAAATTCAAAATCGTGGACAGACTTATAACTAATTTTCACCTGCCGGAATCCACACTTATAATGCTTGTAAGCGCTTTGGCAGGACGTGAAAATGTACTCAATGCCTACAGAGAAGCAGTTAATGAAAGATACAGATTTTTCAGCTTTGGAGATGCAATGTATATTGTGTAAACAGAGGTGTTTATATGGATTTATTTGAATATCAGAGTGAACAAAGACTAAAAAAAGAAAGTCCTCTTGCAGCAAGGCTAAGACCCTCAGACCTTGATGAATTTGTAGGTCAGGAGCATATAGTCGGAAAAAACACATTGCTTTACAGAGCCATAAAGGCGGATAAGCTTTCTTCTGTAATTTTTTACGGACCTCCCGGAACAGGAAAGACTACTCTTGCAAAGGTGATCGCAAACACTACAAAAAGCGATTTTTTGCAGCTTAATGCAACCTCCTCAGGCAAAAAGGAGATCAACGATACTATCGAAAGAGCTAAATTTACTCTGGGAAACAGCGGAAGAAGAACTATACTTTTTATAGATGAGATACACCGTTTCAACAAAACACAGCAGGATACTCTTTTACCCTGTGTAGAGGACGGCACTATCATATTGATAGGCGCTACTACGGAAAATCCTTATTTTGAAGTAAATAAGGCTCTTGTTTCCAGAAGTATCATTTTTCAGCTTAAGCCGTTGACTATTGAAAATATCAAAACCATATTGACAAGAGCTATTACCGACAGCATAAAGGGACTTGGCAGCTTCAATGCCTATATAGATGATGATGCTCTTGAATTTATGGCAAATACATCAAACGGCGATGCAAGGATCGCCTTAAACGCAATAGAGCTTGCGGTGCTTACTACCGACAGAGATACAGACGGCAGGATACATATAAATATAGATACAGCCCAGCAATGTATTCAGAAAAGGGCTTTGAATTATGACAAAGACGGCGATAACCACTATGACACCATTTCGGCATTTATAAAGAGCATGAGAGGCTCGGATCCCGATGCGGCAGTCTATTATCTTGCAAAAATGATATATGCGGGAGAGGATCCTAAATTTATTTCAAGGCGTATAGTCATATGCGCATCGGAAGATGTCGGCAATGCCAATCCTATGGCTCTTGTCGTTGCCAATGCAGCCGCTCAGGCTGTGGAATATCTTGGACTTCCCGAGTGCAGGA
>CANQBT010000171.1 GCA_947589405.1 uncultured Clostridia bacterium
AAAAAGGCATTCGTGACGACCCCTATGTTTTATTTCAGATTTTTATTAAAGAAATCTTCTATTTTATCAAAAGGTATTTTGGATACATCATCATACAGGTCAATATGCATTGCGCCGGGAACTACATATAATTCTTTAGGCTCTGATGCTTTTTCGTAAATTTCTTCGCTTATGGAGCGGGAATGTGCTATGTCACCAGTTATTATAAGTATGGGGCGAGGTGAAATGCTGTCTATATGGTCGAGCAGCGAATAGTTAGAAAATGACTGCATACTTGAGTTCGTAAAACTGCCGCCTGAATTTGGGTGCCAGCCACGTTTAAGTCCATAGAATGTCCACCATTCAACATCAACGCCTGTCAGGTCATCGGGTAATTCATCAAGAGGCGCATTTTCGGGATAAGTACGCTTATAGGCAGGCTCTCCCGTTTCAAAATCGCTCCAACGCTGTTCTGATATACCCTTCAACATATTGTTCCTTGTTTCGTTATCCATAGAATTACCCATTCCGCTTATATCATACATTGCCGATGTTACCACAGCCTTTATTCTTGTATCCTTTGCTGCGGCAGAAAGAGCAAAACCGCCGCTTCCGCATATACCCAACGCTCCTATTTTTTCTCTGTCAACGTAATCTAATGAACCTAAAAAATCCACTCCTGCACTAAAATCCTCCGTAAATATTTCGGGTGACGAAATGTGACGAGGCTCGCCGCCGCTTTCTCCGTTGTATGAAGGATCAAATGCAAGTACAACAAATCCCCTCTGAGCAAGCTGATCAGCATAGACACCGGGTCCTTGTTCTTTTACGCCGCCGTAGGGAGGTCCTATAACTATTGCAGGATACTTTGTATTTTTATCCATAGTCTTTGGAGTATACAGATCTCCCGCCAATTCAATGCCGTAACGGTTTTTATAAGTGACGGATCGTCTGTTTACATTATTGCTCAATTCAAAAATATAATAATCTTCACTTTCCTTAGCCGCATTGGGATCGGCTGTTTCATTGTCTTTTACCGTGATCATTTTGTTATCTCCGTTCCATTCAACATTAAGTCCAAGATTTTCGGATATAAATCTTATAGGTACCATTGTCGTTCCGTCTGTAATAACGGGCGAAGATCATTTTCCCGTGACCTGGTCACGGGAAAATGTGGGTTTTCATAATAGCTTGGAATGCTCTTATAGACAATATCTCTGTATGCCGAGAAAAATGGCATAAACAAGCCGAGGACAACAATCTCCTCACAGCCTACCGAGCAAAGGATTTTTTAAAGCTCACCGAAAGAGCCGACCACATAATAAAATTCAATTCAAACCACCTTCTCCGCACTCTCGACCACATAACGATTTTTGAGAACGGAGATATTTTTATACAATTTCTTGACGGAACAGAGATAGAATATTGTTAATTATAAAGACCTACTTGATTTTGGAAGTAGGTCTTGTCATTTTAAAATGTACTATTTGAATGTTTAATGTTTAAAAATTAACTTACATTCTTATTATCTTTCCTCTGTGGTACTCAGAGTTGCTCATATCAATACTGTAAAATTTATCTTCCGGAAAGGCTTTTTCTATACGTTTTATATCTTCTGTATCAAGTTCTATTTCTAATGCATCAATAGACTCCTGTAAATGAACAGGGCTTGTTGTACCTATAAGGCTACTGATATTTGGATATTTAGCCAATGTCCACGCAAGAGCGAGTTTAGAAACAGTTGTGTTTTCTTCATCTGCAATACTTTTTAAATTACGTATCATTTGCCTATTATTCACTATCTTTTCCTCATCAAGCCATGGAAGAGGTATAGCTTGTGAATGGTTGCCAGCAAGAAAATTTTCACTGAGCAAGCCATGTGCCAACACACCAAATGCAAGTATATTTGCACCTACATCGGATGCAGTATTTATCATACCTTTTTCAATATTCCTTTTGGCAAGTGAATACTGCAATTCCACCATATGAACGGGATGTACTTTAACTGCCCGTTTTAATGCTTCTTCACTGCACATTGAAAGTCCTATATTTCTGATGTATCCTTCTTTTTTAAGGTCTGCAAGTGCCTCCATCAATTCTTCTATCGGTACAGCTTCATCAAGTCTTGCAGGTTCATAAAGATCGATATAATCAAGTCTTAGCCTTTTAAGAGTATAGGCAAGATGAGCTTTAACATGCCAAGGCGACACATCTATACCATAGAAACCTCCTTTAGGTTGTGTAAGCATACCAAATTTTACAGAAATAAAAAATTTATCTCTTGGAATACCCTGTAATGCCTCCCCAACTACCATTTCACTTTCACCGTTATTGTAAAATTCGCCTGTATTTAACAGTGTTATACCTCTGTCAAGAGCATAATGTATTGTGTCAAAGGAGCTTTTTTTATTTGAAAAGTTCATTCCCATACAACCCAAACCAAGTCTTTTTATATCTTTCATTTCTATTCCTCCTTCGTGATAAACTGAATCAATACACATATAATTCATTATTTACAGTATTATGTGCTTTCGATTTTGGATATTCTGGGTTTTAATATTTTAAAACCGTAAAACATAATTGCCAAC
>CANQBT010000172.1 GCA_947589405.1 uncultured Clostridia bacterium
ATTTCAAACAATTTTATTGTTTGAAATGGTGGAAGGGTCGTTCTAAAGCAATAAAAATTTTAATACTTGCATAAACAAAACCTTCACCACCAACCCGGCATTACCTTCCTTTATTCCGCTGGACCATATAGCACACTCTCAGCATAAGTCTTTCCGAAGCGATATGTGAAAGCAAGGCGGACAGCTTGCTTATTTTTCCCGGTATAATAGTCATCTTGCCCTTAAAGAGCTTGTCCACAGCATATTTGGCAACATACTTATCCGTAAGCGGTCTCATGCTGAAGCTGACTCCCGCCCTAGCGTTAAAGCCTGTGTCTACAGGACCGGGACAAAGCACGGATATTTTAACATTGCTTTTTCTCATACGCAGCTCTTCGTTAATAGCGGTGGTCAGCTTATAGACATAAGCCTTTGTGCCGTAATAGGACGCCATAAGAGGGCCTGAACCAAAGGCAGCAAGAGAAGCTACATTGAGTATATAGCCCTTATCCTTTTTTACAAGATCTCTTAAATACAGCTTTGTAAGTATATGCAAGGCCTTTATGTTAAGGTCTATCATATTCAGCTCGTTTTTAAGATCTGTTTTTACAAAATCTCCCCATGCGCCAAAGCCTGCATTGTTTACAAGCACATCTATATCCCCTGCTTTTTTATAAAGCTCTATACAGCTTTTTGCGCTGCTCAGATCCATAGCTATATAGCTGCAATTATTTATATTTTCCGCAGCTTTTCTGAGTGCTTCTTCATTTCTGGAAACGATACACACCTCATACCCTCTGCGTGAAAGCTCTTTGGCAATTTCAAGACCTATGCCGCCGCTTCCTCCTGTTACAAGCGCCTTTACCATTATACTATCTCCTTTATATGATTCATTAAAATTTCCTTGTTATTTTTTTCCGGGTAATGAAGCACATAGTCAAGTGCTCTGTTCAAAATATTGCCTACTTCCTTTCCCTTTATACCGAGTGCTGTAATATCGCCGCCTTTTACGGCAAGCTTTTCAAGACAACAGCAGTCGTTTTCAACGCTTTTATACAGAGCTGTCATTTCCTCCATATTCTTTCCGTAAATACTGCATATAAGCTCAATAAGAAGGAGAGAATTTTCTTCGGCGGTATTTATAAGCCTCCTCATGGAATACTTATCCTCAGGCACAATATGGGAATTTCTTACAAGAAGGCAGGCAAGAGCTATAGTTTTGCCATCGCTTCTCAGCCGTTCAAGTATATTCTTAACATTTTCTTCTCCTATAGATACGAATATATATGCAATTCTCAGAGCAATATTGCCGCTGAGAGAATTTACCGACGAAAAATCGCCGCTTACACGGAATATCTCAGGAAGCACATATTCAGCTATACCCGATCTCTTTAATATTTCAAGCCTTTCGTTATGCTCTGACATTATAAGCTTAAAAAGCTCTTCTCTTACCCTTTCGGCGCTTATGTTTTTTATAAGAGATGCATTTTTCTTAATAGCCTCAAGGGTTTTACTTTCTATTTCAAAATCCAGCTGGGCAGAGAACCTTACTGCCCTCATCATTCTGAGAGCATCTTCCTTAAAGCGCTTATCGGGATCTCCCACACCTCTTATTATCCTGTTTTTAATATCCTCCTCACCGCCAAATTTATCCACAAGACCGTCCTTGTGATTATATGCCATAGCGTTTATGGTAAAATCACGGCGTGACAGATCTCCCGTAAGCTTATCTGTAAAAATGACCTTGTCCGGGTGTCTGTTGTCCTTATATTCACCGTCTATTCTGTATGTTGTCACCTCGTAGGCAGTCTTATTAAGTATTACGGCAACGGTGCCATGCTTTATTCCTATATCTACCGTATGGGGAAATATTTCCTTTATCTGCTTTGGAAGAGCAGATGTCGTAATATCATAGTCGTGAGGAGTTATGCCCATGATATGATCCCTTACGCAGCCGCCAACTATAAAGGCTTCATAGCCGCCATTATTAAGTTTGTCAAGTATATGCTCTACCTCTTTCGGAAGCTTCATATTTATTCACCCTTTTGCGCTTTTATATATCTATTCTACCATATTAAGGCAGATTTAGCAATCAGATTAATATTTGCCCTTTTTCCATAAAAATAAGACTGCCGAAGCAGTCTTATTTCTATAAAGCTATATTTAGTTCTGTGCGTTTCTTTCAACGTCCATCTTATAGCTGCCGTCCAGTACTTTCTGAAGTACTTCTGCAACATCGGCTGAATTTATTTCGCCGTCTTTATGAACGTCAAGCCACTTCATCCAGCCTGAGCTTACGATATTATCGGAATCAATAACACCGCCGTCTACCTGCTTAATGTCGTTGCCAAGAATAAAGTTGAAGAGATCAACAACATCAGGTATCTTCACGCCGTCTGCGCTTCCGTCTGCGTTGCCGTATATCTCATCGCCTGCCGGTGTAGGAGGCATAGCAGTTGTTCCCTCTGAGCTTGGCTCTTCTGATGTTGTAGCCTGTGAGCTTGGCTCTTTGGCTGTTGTAGCCTGTGAACTTGGCTCTTCTGTTGTTG
>CANQBT010000173.1 GCA_947589405.1 uncultured Clostridia bacterium
TTCTACTACAGATCAAGCGGCGGAGATAAGGAGTATACATTTACTCCTGAGCAGGAAGCTTTACTTGTTGCAGGCGCAAAGGCTTCAAGCAAGTGGAGAGACCTTCTTGTATTAGATAACACAAGTGATGCTCCTGTTGATTGGACTATCGATATTAAGATTGCAAACGACAAGGGTTCACACATCTTCTTATTAGACGATGCAGCCAGCACAACTGTAGAGGAAGTTCTCTATGCAGAGGCTAACTCAAGCGGTGCAAGCGCATACTATACAGTTAAGGTAACAGTTCCTGCAGGCAAGGCAGCAGTTCTTACAGGCACAGGTACTGACGGCGTATTCTATGGTTATCAGGTTGACTATACTCCTGGTGGTGATACTCCTACTCCTGGCGAATTTACATTCAATGCCGAGAACGAGCAGACAGACAACGAGATCAAGTTTAACTTTGATAACAATCCTGGAATCAGCAACTTCTTAGTTGAGATCACTTATAATCCTGCTGAGATCATCGCTACAAATGGTGAATTTGCAGGCGACTTCAAGGCAGTTACAGATGCAACAAATGTTAACAGCATGATAGCTTATGTTCCTGTAGCAGGCGATCCTGATTACTCAGGCGCTGACGGAACTAAGAATGCAGCTCAGCTTGGTAAGATAAGACTTGGCGCTACAACAGCAGCTCCTGCTTATAATGTTTCTAAGTCAACTGCTCCTGTTATCAGCTTAACATTTGCTAAGCAGGATAACTTCACAGGCGAAGCTCACGTTGACGTTAAGGTTGTAACAGCAGGTGACGGTAGCCAGACTATTGCTTGCGCTTCAGCAGTTGATTGTCATAACCATGCAGGTTCTATCGTTATCAGCGGCGGTTCAGAGCCTACTACAGAAGAGCCTAGCACAAGTGAACCTAGCACAAGTGAACCGGGTACAAGTGAACCTAGCACAAGCGAACCTAGTACATCAGCACCTCGTCCAAGCGGTGGCGGCGGTGGTGGCGGTGGTCATCCAAGAACCACAACTACTACTGAAGCAGCTGCAGAAGCTACAACAGCTGAAAAGACTGAGCCTGTAACTAAGGAAGTTGACGGTAAGACGATCGTGATCGATCCTCCTACTATCGAAGATCCTTCTAAGGGCGGATTTACCGACCTTGGTGACTATGGTTGGGCACAGGATGCTATCGAAAGATTAGCAAGATTAGGTATTGTATCAGGTATCGGCGATAAGTTATTCGGACCATCACTTCCATGTAGAAGATGTGACTTCGCAATACTTATCAACAGAGCTCTTGGATTATCAGTAAGTGCTACTCCAAAGAACTTCTATGATAACGTTGATACAAGCAAGTACTACTATAATGATGTTCTTATTGGTTACAATGCAGGTATCTTAAGTGGTTACGGTGATAACAACTTCAAGCCTGAGAACTACTGTACAAGAGAAGAAATGTTCGTTCTTGTTGCTAAGACTCTTGAGTACTTAGGTGAGGACGTAACAAGCACAAGCCAGAGCGTACTTAATAAGTATACTGACGTTGCAGACATCTCTTGGTGGTCAGCTCCATACTGCGCATTCTTAACTGATGCAGGTATCGTAACAGGTACTCCTGGCGGATACGCTGAGCCTGATAGATACATCAACAGAGCAGAAATGGCAGTTATGATCAATAAGGATTATGATTATGCACTTGAAGTATTGGCAAGGCAGATGAATTCAGGTACACAGGCTAATGCAGAGCTTCTTGACGAAGCAGCAGAAGGCGCTGATACAGAAGCAACTACTGTAGAAGCAGATTCAGAAGAAACTACAGAAGCAGACGCAGAAGCTACAACAGAAGCTGAGGCAGAAGCAGATGCAGAAACTACTACAGCAGCTGAGTAATTTGCTTTAAATATACAAATTGGAGAGAGTCCGAAAGGACTCTCTCTTTTTGTATTCTCAAAATATATATTATATAGAAAAACCGAAAAAGAAAGTAAAAAATTCGACAGTTCCGTAAAAAAGCCGTCCCATATCCCCTCCAACATTCTAGCCTCCCCTAGCTCAATAATAAAATTTTATATTTTATAATTGAGCATCGGAGGTTTGCATCGGAAAGTTATCCGACAAACCGAAGGTTTGCTTTTGCCTTTGGCAAAAGTGCTGAGGAGGGGGACATTGCAGCGAAGATTATATACCATATTAACAAGTAAAAACCTTGAAAAGCACAAAAACAAGCCATTTCCTTATACTTACATATTCAAACCTCCCCTAGCTAAAGAATAAAATGTAGCATTTTATTCTTTAGCGTCTGAGGTTTGCATCGGAAAGTTATCCGACAAACCGAAGGTTTGCTTTTGCCTTTAGCAAAAGTGCTGGGGAGGGGGACATTGCAGCGGAAGAATTATCCGCCGACACGTAGTGTCGCTTTTGCGTAGCAAAAGTGCTGAACCTTTCAAACAATTATATTGTTTGAAATGGTGGAAGGGTCGATAGAACATCATTTAAACAGAAAAGCGTATTATATTCATATAATCCTTCGACCCTTCAGTCAGCCCATGCAGATCCGTTCATACTTGCAATTATTGTTTGGGCTGACAGCTCCCCTAGCTCCAAGGGGAGCTTAAGTAGACGTTTTCCTTAATTTCTTAGTTAGTAATAAATATTTGAACTATTTAACGCTATTACAGCATTTGAAGTCTATAAAACTAATCTACCCTTTATTCTCCCATATTTAACCTCCCTTCAATGTTCAGTATAAAATTGAGTTGTTGGAGCTGGAGAGAGGAAGAAAATGAACACCATAATTTAACGTCTGTCATATGTCTTAATAATGTTGAAAAATCCGCTTTATTTTAACTAAAAAATAAGAATAGTATAACCACCAAGCTATAATTCAATACCTCCCATATTCAAGCCTCCCCTAGCTCAATAATAAAATGTTCCATTTTATAATTGAGCGTCTGAGGTTTGCATCGGAAAGTTATCCGACAAACCGAAGGTTTGCTTTTGCCTTTGGCAAAAAGTGCTGAGGAGGGGGACCATGCATAGCATGGTGGAAGGGTCGTTAAATCATCATTTAAATGATTAATTTGCCTTTAGAAAAGTACTAAGGAGGGGACATTGCAACGAAGGTTATATACCATATTAACAAGTAAAAACCTTTGAAAAGTGCAAAACCCAAGTAGTTTTCTCATGCTCCCATATTCTAGCCTCCCCTAGCTAAAGAATAAAATGTAGCATTTTATTCTTTAGCGTCGGAGGGGAGGGGGACCATGCGTAGCATGGTGGAAGGGTCGATAAAAGATTATTTGAATAGAAAATCTACCTTTAGCAAAAGTACTGCGAAGGGGGACTATGCACCGAAAGACATATCGGACGACCGTTAAGTCGGCTTTCGGTTTGCCGGTAGCATGGTGTAATGGTCGACAAACCATTTACAACATAAAACCACCCCCATCACACCTAAATCTGCACAAAAAAATATTTTGTAATAAATACACAAAAAAATATTCCAAAACCCCATGTCAAAAACATAAAAAAATGAAATATCCCATAAAAAACGGCAAATATAGTGAAACAAAATTAAAAAAAAGCATATTTAGTGGTTAAAGTTGACTTTTGTTCAAGTTGTGCAAAATTAATATTCAAAAGAGCCTGTTATTACCACAAATTTTCAGTATTTTTTGAAAATTTATCATAGTTTAATATTGATTTTTAATAAATAATTAGCTATAATAAAGATAACTATAAATGCGTTTTGTGAAACGGCGTGTATGTCATGAGACCATCGGTGCATTTGATGTCGGCAGTCACACAAGCCCTTTCAGGAGTTGTATTTGTAGAGTGCAGTTAAATACTGTAAAATAAAAAAAGGAGGAATTTTTCTATGAAAAAACGTTTATTGGCTTTTGCATTAGCTTCAACGATGTTATTCACATCATTTAACGTAGCTTATGCAGAGGACGCTGCTGTAGCAGACGATATTGTTATAGCAGACGAAGCAGTTGCTGATGATACGGTTGAATCAGATGCGGCTGCAGAAGACGATTCTTCATCATCCGGCGGCGGCAGCACGGAAATTGTTGAACCCGACGAGATAATTGATGAAGACGTGGACGATCTTGCGGCAGAAGCAGCTATCGACTATGTTCACGAAGCTGTTGATCCATGGAAAGCTGCTGTATTCGGCGATATAGCCAATCAGGAAAAGCTTGGTACATATTATAAAAATGATGGATCTATAGGCAGCAAGGTTCAGATCACAGGCGATGACGGCACAATGGTCGATGCCTATGAAATTCGTGGTACAGGCGAAGGCGCTGATATGACCGTACATATGAGAGCCGGTAGTAATACTACACCTTCAGGCAAGGTATCAGGTAGTGCAGATGGCGCAGCCGGTACTACAGGTGGTCCTTTCTACTATCAGCAGATTCCTGAAGATGAGGACTTTACAATGACCGCAAAGGCTCATATCAATTCTATATTGCCAAGCAGCGGCAGTAACCCTAACCAGGTAGGTTTTGGTATCATGTTCAGAGATGAGCTTAAGCCGGACAGAAGCTATAGTCAGGCAGGCGACAAGATGGTACCTCCATCTGACCCGGCATTTTCTGAACCATTAGTATATGGTCCCGAAATAGTTGCAGGTCGTTACAGAATAGCTGCAACACATGTTACCAACGGTTGGGCAAGAGATTCCGAAAGAGGAATGGTATTCTCACAGCTTGAGTCAAGCACAGGCAACAAGCCGGTTGACGGTATGGATGTTTCTATATCATTAAAGAAATCAGGC
>CANQBT010000174.1 GCA_947589405.1 uncultured Clostridia bacterium
ACAGCCAGTAAACTCCTTAATTTCATATAATTTCCTCCTGTTTGCTTTACTGCAAAAGAGATTGCCACAAGGACAATCTCTTTTGTTTTTATAATTGAATATTATTTACTGCAAATAGTATTACATTTCAGTATTTTCAGCTACAAGCTTAAGAGTATATTCAGCAAATGTTACATTGCCTGAATTCTTTTCCTTATTCTCAACTCTTATGTTCTCACCGAACTGTGCAGAAACATCTGAAAGCTTAGCTGCCTTGTAATCCTTTAATGCATATACAGCATTCATTAATGCTTCATTATCAGCAGAAACATTGCCGGTAACCTTTTCGCTGGTGATAGTTAAGTCAAATCTGCTGTTGACAATGCTGAGTACTCTTTCTGCAGCAGCCTTGATCTCATCATTAGTGAGAGTGTTAGGGAATGCAGTTTCAAGATCAGTAAGGATAGTATCTAAATCAGCTGCCTTAACATCAATGCCTGTACCTGCTGCATCAACGCCGATAGCATCATGAACTCTCTTAAGAGCGTCAGCTCTACCCTTTTCCTCAGCAGAAGCTGCATCATACTTATTTGCTGCATCAACAGTATACTTAGTTGCCTTAGCGTCAGCTAAAACCTTTTCAGTATCAGCCGTAACAGGAACTATATCCTGAACAGCCCAGCAGAACATTGCCCAACCTGTTTCATTCTTAAGCTCAACCTTACCGATTGCGCTGTTGAACCAGATATTGTTAAGGCTTGTGTTAAGCTTAGAAGAATCAGCCTTAAGAGCGTCCTTTACCTCAACCATAACGTCCTCGATAGTTGGATCGGGCTTAACAGACTGAACACCACGAGCATCAGTTGTAGCTTCAGCAAACTTGCCTGCATCAAAGAGAGAAATACCATTCTCAAAAATGCTTGATGTAGCAATAGTCATCTTATAAGATTCCTTTACATACTTAGGTCTGAGAAGATACTGCATAACAATAGCCTTATCGGCATCGTTAACAATACCGTCGCCTGTGTAGTCGCCTGCAGCAGGATCAAGATCCGGATTGATCTTAACAACATCATTTGTTGTTGCCTTGTCAAGATTACCAACTGCTGAACCATCACCAACTGCAGCAAAAACTGAAGTTGAAGTCATTGCCATTGCTAAAACAACAGCAGTCAAGCTTAAAATTTTCTTTTTCATAATAATTTTCCTCCTATTATTTCTTATTATTGTATAAGCTTAAATAATATGACTTTTTTAAGCTTTTTTCATTCTCATAAGCGCTTCTCATAGTATTTACGATACTTGTATCTGCGCCTATGGAATTAAGCTTCTGTGTTAATTCGGACAATAATGCATTTACCTGTGAATCAGCCTGAGACTCCAGCGATGCGGCCTGACCTAAGTATTTAGACATAAGCTCTTTGCCGCCGGCACCATTGGCGTGATCCGCCTTCGCCTGGTCAATAAGATTTCCCAATTGGCCAAGATATGTAGCTTTAAGGGCATATAATCTTTGGGTATATTCAGTTAATATAGCCTTTTCCTGATTTTTGGAACCAGTACTTGCACCGCCGGCATTATTATTAACTGTTTTATTATTATCCGCTGCATTATCAGTCTTATTGTTGTTGCCCTGATTAGATGAATTACCATCTGATGCGGCTACATTTGAAGCAACATCACTTTCCTCCATAATCCTGGCTATTGCATCATCGACTGATAACTGCCCCTTTCTTATTTGTTCCTCTTCCTCAAAGGTAAAATCTCTGAGTCCAACAATATCGTGTTCTTCAAGCTCAGACTGAACTTCCGACTTGGAGTCAACGATCTGTTGTTGAATATCGTCTTCTGAATATTTTGTCGCATCTACAATTGCATCAATGTTATTTTTCTGCCAGATGAACAAAGCAACAAAAGCGATAATCAATATGAGTAATATCAATAAAATGCATATAAGCACTTTATGTGATTTTTTCTTTTTGTTCTTCAATTATATCTCCTTTCATTAATTAATAATAAAGAAAATTATATATTTAAAATTTCCTTACCCAGATCATTAATTTTGGCAACAGCATCGTTACCAAGCTTCTTTCTTATGTACTCATATGCTTTTCCGAGATTTGGCGGTCTGGAATCAGTATTGTGCATATCAGAACCTAAAAGCTGTACAACATTATTGTTGATCCACTTCATTGCTTTACCTCTTGTAAATATATAATTTACAAAAGAAGCATTAAGCTGTATTATAACATCTAATGAAAACAGGCTTTCTATATTATCTGTACCCTTCTGAAAGTCTATATATCTTTCAATATGGGCTATTACAGGAATAATTTTTCTGTCAAAAATAATGTTTTCAACTTCAGCAAGGACCTTGTTGCTCCATTTGTTAAAGGGCATCTCAAGAAGCATATATCTGCTTTTGTTTATGCAAAGCTCATCAAGATCGTCCATACGGCTTATGCCGTTGAAAAAATAAACCTCTGCGCCTGCATATACATTAGGATAACCGCTTTTACCTCTTATCTCGTTTATCACAAGGTCATATGCCTTATTTCTTTTTTCAAGAAAGCGTTCAACATTGTTCTTGCTTATGTAAAAATGAGGAGTTGCCAAAACATCTGTAATTCCCTGAGTATAACTTTCCTTAAGCATTTCCAATGTCATTTCCAGATCCTTGCTGCCATCGTCTATGGCAGGAAGCACATGTGAATGCATATCGATCATAGCTTTCTCCCCTTTTCCCCGTTATTACTGGTTATCGGAATTACTGTAATACCTCCCGTATTTTCCATAACCATACTTGCCATAGCCATACTTGCCATAACCATATTTTCCATAACCGATTTTAGTATATCTGACTCCGTTTAAAATAAAACCGAGTATTTTGGCATCTACAAAATTAAGTTTTCTTACAGTTTCCACAAGGGCTGATTTCTCGGCTCTGTACTGCTTTACTACGATTATATAGCCATCTACCAATGTAGTCAGAAGAGAAGCATCTGTAACGACATTGACAGGCGGGGTGTCCAGAAAAATATAATCATATTTATTCTTAAGAGTGTCCATAAGCTCCTTCATAGGGGCTGATGACAAAAGCTCAGCCGGATTGGGAGGTATGTTGCCTGCTATAAGAGTATCCAGATTTTTATAATCTGTAGATATTATAGCGTCCTCAAGCTTACAGTCATTTATAAGCACATTGCTAAGACCTTTGTCCTTTTTTATCTGAAGAAGATTTGCAACATTGGGCCTTCTCAGATCACAGTCTACAACTATGACCTTAGCTCCTGTTTCTGCAAATGTAATAGCAACATTAAAGCATGTTGTGCTTTTGCCTTCCGATGCGATACCGCTTGTTACCGAAATGACCTTGCAGCCGCTTCCCGGCAGCGAGAATATAATGTTTGTTCTCAATTCCTTGTAGGATTCATGTATATCAAATGAAGATTCCTTTGAAAGTATCCTCTTGCTGTTTTCTTCTACATTGCTCTTGCTTGTCCTGTTGTCTTTTGAGGATAATTTCTTGACATTTTTAATTCTGAATTTATTCATGATCAGCTCTATCCTCTGCTCTCCTCTGTATTTTTAATAACTATTTCCGGTATAACGCCTATTACGGGAATATCCGGGATAAGCTTTGTAATATCTTCCTCAGATTTAATTGAGTTGTCAAGCATTTCAGATATTACGGCAACACCTATGCCTATTACCGCTCCAAGAAACAGTCCCAACACTATATTCTTAAGGGTATTGGGATATACGGGAGCGTCAGGCTTTACTGCATAGTCTACGACCTTGACAGTACTACCGTCCATTATCTCGGTAATTTTGGTCGGAGCAGTATCGGCAATAGCATTGGCTATTATGTAGGCGTGATCGGGATCGGTATTGGAAACGGAGAGCATAAGCATCTGCGTATCCTCGATCGCAGATACATTTATCATCTCTGCAATATCCTCAGTTTCATATCCCAGATTTATCCTGCTTACAACATCGTCCAATACAGCGTTGCTGTTTATAAGATGAACATATGTGGATACAAGCATCGTAGCTGCGCTTATATCACCGGCATCCAGGTTTTGTGATACAGCATCTTTGTTATTGTTAACATATAGAGAAACCTGAGTCTGATATACGTCTTTAATAAGAAATTTGCTGACTAAACCAAATATAATGCCAAATGCAAGAGTAATTGCAATAACAAATTTGATTTTACTCAAAACTGCCATAAGCAGTTTTTGCAAATCTATTTCATTTATAGTATCATCTCTGTTTTCAATCATAGTTACCCAACTTTCTGATATATCTTTTGTTATTATACAACAATTTCAAAACAAAATCAAGTCTATTATTATTATTTTGCAACATTTTTTATAAAAAGAACTTTTTTTGAGAACGGAATATGTAATAATTTACAATTATTGTTTTGACAAATAAAGGATATTGTATTATAATTTAATTATAAAGCAAATCAATTGCTGAATATTAAAGGAGGTATGTAAAAAATGAGTATTAATTTTTCACTTGAAGGTAAGATCGCTCTTGTAACAGGTGCTTCTTACGGTATCGGCTTTGCTATCGCTTCAGGCATGGCAAAGGCAGGTGCTACTATCGTATTCAACGATATTAAGCAGGAGCTTGTTGATAAGGGTCTTGCCGCTTATAAGGAAGCAGGCATTGACGCTCATGGTTATGTATGCGATGTAACCAATGAAGAAGCTGTTAACAATTTAGTTGCAACTATCGAAAAGGAAGTAGGCGTTATAGACATTCTTGTAAATAATGCCGGTATTA